>JAFUZM010000110.1 GCA_017476605.1 Clostridia bacterium | reverse complement strand
TCCGCTCGGTTCGATCTGTGCGACCTGACTGCTCAGAGGACGCAGGCTCGCCTGCCGCCGTATCAAGTATGGTGAGCAGTCCGGGCACATAGGTTACCGCATAGTTGCCCTGCATGTATGTGCCCTCGGCATAGATCGTGTATCTTCCTGCATTCTCGCCGGGTTCCCGTCTCAGAGAATACTGGACGGAATCTGTCCCAAGCACACCGGTGATATAGACGCTGAGTGCCGGATCTGCTTCGCCTTTATTCTTAATCCTTGAAACCGCCGTGACCGTGACCGGTTTCGGCTTTACAACCAGATCCACTTCTGTCTGCGCTGTCCCGTGCTGCTCCGTCCTTGCCCGGACCAGAACATGCACGTTCCCCACATTCCGGATGAGCGGGCTCTCCGTTGTCCAGTTCTCGCCGTCTGTGCTGTATTCGATCACGGCATCCGCCGGATAGTTACAGAGAATATTCGTGACGCCATGCCACTCGCCATCATAGACGCCGGTATATCCGTCCGCCGTTACGCCAATCTGCGCTCTCGGCACGAGACTTCCAAAGACCACCAGACGCCCGCTGGTTACAGCACTTGCACAGGTCGACAGAGCAATGATCTTACTGTGATCCGTATCATCCATGAGTCTTGTGACCGTTGTGCCAACGCCCACTCCGCCGGATGGATTACCCAGAAATTCCATGACTGCCTGTGCATTGGTTGTCCCGTAGATCTTCGATTCGTATGCATCCGTAGAGACAACCGCAAAAAGCGTAATGTCGTAGATTTCATTTTTCGTCACGAGGATTCCGTTTCTGTGCCGATTAAAGAATCCTTCATCCTCAAACTGATCCAGACTGCCAAACATCACATCGGAATCCAAGTGGTGGCCATAAACGATATTGTAGGAATTTGAGAAATCGCTTTCGTTGATGGCACTGAGATAGATGGCCCCTGTCAGGCTTGATTTTCCGTAAATATCATGAGAGGCATAATAGAGATCATCCGTTCCCTGCATGACGGGATAGTCGATATTCGTATCGTAGATACTGAGCCACGCCCGGTAATCCGGATTGACCGCTTCCAGCTCTGAGCCATATCCATCCCCGGATGCATCCTCCATCGGTTTATACTGAATCATGTCCCAGGACGTTCCTTTGGCCCGTTCCTGAATGGCAACCGTATCCATAATCACGTACCCGGAATAGACGATAAGCACAGTTGCCAGCAGGCCTGACATAAGCGAAATCAGGCCGTTCCCTGCAGCAAGAATTCCGTTAAGAACATGTTCTACAACGGTTTTTCTTACCACAGGCTCCACTTCCAAGTGATCGTGCGTCTCTGCCATGCAACAGTTGCTTCCTTTGCTGTTTTCTTTGTCTACAAGTTATTTCGTCTCAGAATGGTAATCACTGTCCCCAGAATATCCCCTTTATGGACCGGACCGAAAAAACGGCTGTCAACGCCACTGTTTCGTTTATCTGCCAGGACAAATACCTCATCGTCTCCAAGGACGAGAGGATACTCAACCTCTCCCTCATATCGAGGCGTGCTGTAAAAAATGTTGGTCTCGATCATGGAATTGCCGTTCACCAGGAGCCGCTCATCATCCGTGATTTCCACGGTATCCCCGGCTGCAGCAACAACCCGTGCCACAAACAGTTCCCCCTCCGGTATGGAGCGATGGAAAAGAGTGCGAATCTGTCTGTCCACCCATTTGCCGGCACCCACGATCCGGCTTGTCAGAGACTCTGTTCCCGAAGCCACCGCGCCGGATTCATCCGGTATCTGCTTTCTAAATACAATCACATCCTGTGCCCTGAACTCCGATTCCAGCCGATAATAAAGCAGCAGATCTCCTGCATCTATTCTTGGAGTCATATCCTCCCGAGGCATCAGGGTCAGGCCAACGATATGGAAAAAGAGGATGTAGATGATCAGCAGAAAAGTCGCAAACCGAATCAGCAAATTTCTGAACTGCCTGAGATACTTTTTCCTCTTCCTCGCTGCTGCGGCTCTTTTTGAATCTTCCGTTCCGGCAAGTCTGCCCTTCTCGGCGACTTCCGGTTCTGTCTTGCTTTGAACGGCACCTGCTATATCCTTTTCGTCCGCGCTGCCTGGTTCCTCAATCTGGCGTTCTTCTACGATCCTTCTGGTACGACGCCTTGACGTATTTGTTGTTTCATCCATTTTTCATATCCCAACGATAGAAGATGTATGCATTCCCAGTTCCTAAAGCTGTCCTGGATTGTATCTTCTTGAATGTGATCTCCCGAAAGCTGTTTTGTTATAAAAGACCCGTTTTGCCAATACCGACTCGTGAACGGATACATACGTATTGTGTCTTCATTCATGATCGTTCGAGGCTTACGTGGAACTGTAAGCATAATGCGCATTTCATTAGCGATAATCGATCTTTTCCTTTAAACAGACCGATCGTCTGTTTCACACAAAAATAGTACTCCATGCTTTCTCTATATCAGAGGGATTATACTCCCAATAATACTGCTCATGTCAATATATTTTGAACATAAATTTGAAAATGCTTAAAAAATGTTCACTGTTGTAAACCATTTGAGATCTTAACGAAAATAAACAGCCTTCACATAAAATGTAAGGGCTGTTTATTGGGAAAATATCACACTATATGGATGAATTCGCGCATCTGTAATCCATGGTCCAGCTGTACTGTTCACAGTCCTGGTGCATTGGTCTCAATTTGGGGATCATCTGTTGTGGATTTCGCGTCATCGATCACAGATCTGACTGCATCAATCGCAGTTTTGGCGTCATTGGTCGCAGTTCCGGCATCATTGGTCACATGGTCTCTTAACACCGGGCAAGCCTATATCCGTTTCCTTCCAAGAAGTCATGATCCGAAAGGATGGATCAACATTTGTCTGTTTCAGCGTATTCACCCCGTATCCTGTGCTTCCTGACGGATTCCCTGAATCCCAGTATGAGCAAAGCGGCTTCACCCCGTATCAGGATGTACAGTTTTGCCTCATAGCCTGAGCGATTTGCTCCCTGCATCACATTCCAGATGCAGAATACAGCTCACATCCGAACTGATTCGAAATAGCTGGATGCCCCGCTGCATTGAATTGCCTTTTTTGAAAATGGACCTAATCTTCTTCCACAATGAACTCCACCGTTGTTCGGATTGAATTTGGAAACACCTTCTTAATTCTTTCAGGAAACCGGACATGATGCAGATGAATGCGTTCAAGTTTCCGACACCTTTCAAACGCCAGCTGTGCAACGGAGTACAGCATATCGGATACATGAATGTCCGTGAGTGACCGGCAACCATCAAAGGCAAAGGATTCAATCACCGCAGTTCCCTGAATGTCCGCACATTTCAGGCTATCGCAATCTGAAAAACACTTTTCCGGAATCACCGAAACATTCCGAAGGGTAACTGAACGAAGGCTTGAGTCACAAAAAGCATTGTGACACAGAACGGCATTCTGAACCAGAACATGATGAATGTTCGAGCCTTCAAAGGCACTTCTTCCTATGATGAACGGTTGCGTATACGGAACAGGATCCGGGGCATCCACCGGGAATGGGGAACACTGGAGCGCATTCCCGGGAAAGCTGACAGATGAGAGCCTTGTGGCAGACGCAAAGCATTTTTCGGGGATTCCACGAATATGCCCTTCAAAAACGACCTCTTCAACCGCAGTTCCTGCAAATGGACTGCCGTATATTTCGGTGACACTCCCCGGGATCACGACTTTCCGGATTTTCGTGTCTTTGAAAACAGCTCCAGAAAGTGCTGTGACCGTTTTCCCCGTGATCTCCGCTGGAATTTCAATGTCATCCATTCCACTCAGCATGTCATTTTCGTTTCCGCCTTTGTACCGCTTGATCACCACCGTATCATCATCCCGTTTTCCCCAGGACCACAGCTGCTTCATCGCATGGTTTCTGAGCGGATTCTCCATGTCATTGAGCGCAAGGGTCTCTTCCCTCTGCGCCAGTTTCTGGAGATCATAGTATTTCCCCTTTTGAAGAAGCGCAGAAGCTTTGAGTTCCTGATTTTTTACATTCTCTGCCGCCTCAATGATGCGATCATATGCTTTTGCCGGAAGACGCATATTTTCCATCGCGAGGCATCTCAGCAGGATATCCTCCCTCTGATATTTCATACAGATGTCGAGCAGCTTATCCATGTTCTTCCGGATCCATTCCCTGTACGCTGCATACCTATCCTCCGGAAACCGGTCCGGATTAGATAAGAATGTGTCGATCGCATTGATGCGCAGCGGTAAATCAATAAGTCCTGGAGAGATGTATGGTGCAAAAAGAGAGATATCCGGATTGAACTCCCCTGCACCATAGCCCAACCTTATCTTTTTGATTTCAGTGTTCAGTGCGCGAATTTCAAAACATCGATGGGTGGCCGACAGTTTTTTCACATCCCCCAAAAAGATGCATTCCGCATTCCGAAATTCAAGAACTTCAAGTTCTGGATACTTACCAAGCAGCTGCTCAATATCGACGCTCTCATTTCTTTTGTAAGTTGAAATCAGATATTTAAGCAAACGCTTCTTGAAGACCTTTGGTGCACTATCTGCGGACATCTCACTTGGAAGCGTCAGTGAATGAATTTCGCATCCAACAAATGCCGAATCATTGATCGAAATAACATTCTCCGGAATGACAACATCCTGATCCGTGCCATAGTATCGAAGAAGCGTATAGACTTTTGGGGCCTCCGACGATCTCCACCAGCGTTCATATTCCTCCAGCTTGAAATCCATAGAATTTGATTGCTTCTCCACTACCTGTGATTTGCTTGTTTCTGACATTTTCCCTTCTCCTCTGCAGGTACATTTGGGTCTGTTGATTTGCCAAGCCATATGTCAAGTACCTGCTTTCTGACAAAACCATCGCGTATACGATGGGCATGGCTCCTCTGACGAGCAACTTGGTCTTTCGGCGTAATGACTTTTGTCAGTGCTCGTCACCTGACAAACTCCTCTCGGAGTAACCTGGTCTTTCGGCGTAGTGACTTTTGTCAGTGCTCGTTCCCTGCCAAAATGTTTGCTACGCAAACAGAGCAACTCCTTTGATACACATCCTGTTCTAGTACTGTCGCCGTCTTGACAGTGCTTATCCTCTCCTGTTTTTGTTGCGCATATCGTCAGCTTCTCTGACGAGCAACTTGGTCTTTTGGCGCAGTGATTTTTGTCAGTACTCGTTACCTGACAAACCATTTGCTGCGCTTGTCTTCACAATTCCATTTGGGCCCTTTGCCAAGCTCTTCCGTCAGCTCACGGCTCTATGCAAAACCATCTCCCACCTGGCAGTGGCTTCTTCCCGGATCGTTTGTACAATTGCACATCCGCCTTAGCATCAATTGTCTGCCGGCGAACCGGGCACTGTACGAGCGGGATACACCGTCAGATGCGTTTTCAGCCGGCCTGCAAGTTCGGATGACACATAACAAATGATCCCACTGACATAAAGGCGCCTTTCCAATACCCGGCAGCTAAGTCTATTCCTCTAAAATGAATTCAACGCTTTTTTTGATCGCCTGAGGAAACAGATTCTGGATTCTCTCTGGTGATTTAACTCCGTGGAGATGAATGCACCTCAGGCTTTGACAATGTTCAAAGGCGACCGTCGAAACAGAATACAGAGCATCTGAAACGTGAATATCCTTAAGAGAAGAACAGTTGTCAAATGCCTGATAGTCAATAACGACACAGTCCCGCATATCCACGCTGGTGAGGTCCATACAATCCGCAAAACACTGGTATGGGATCACCTGGACATTCCGAAGGGTAATGGTCCGCAGGTCCGAATAGTGAAACGCTTTTTGCGACAGAATCGCATTTTGCACCCAGGCGTGTCGAATACCGGAATTATCAAAAGCGCCCCAGCCCACGACAAAGGGATACGGGCCCGGGATGGCATCCGGGATCTCCATCTCCGATGGGGAAATCACAAGAGAATCTCCAAAGCATCTGACGGAGGAAAGCGCTGCGCAATCCATGAAGCATCTGTCGGGAATACCCCGAATTCTGCCCTCAAAACGAACCTCTTTTACAGGTGTGGACGCAAATATGCCTCCATAGAGATCGGTTATGCTCTCCGGGATCACCACGCTTTTGATCCTGGTATCCTTAAAGACGTGTCCTGAAAGCGTGGTAACCGGTTTTCCGGCAATCTCAGAGGGAATATCCACATCGTCAATCTTTACTGGAACACCATTATTTTGCCCGCCCTTGTACTTCTTAAGTACCAGAGCATCCTCCCCGACTTTTCCCCATGACCAGATCTGTTTCATGGCATGGATTCTGAGGGGATCCATCATGTCATTGAGCGCCAGCGTTTCTTCTCTCTTCGCCAGTTTGGCAAGATCATAGTATTTCTCTTTCTGATGAAGCGCAGCAGCAACGATTTCCTGATTCCTGGCTTCTTCCGCTGACGAAATAAGCCGATCATATACCTTGGCTGGGAGCTTCATTCCTTCTGCCGTCAGACATTTCATCAGGAGCGTTTCTGCTTTATATTCCGTACAGAAATTGATGAGCTTTTCTATGTTTCTCGAAACCCATCCTTTATACGATTTGGCATTTTTTTCAGAGTACCACTCAGGATGAGTGAAAAAGCCATTTAATGCATTCAGGCACAAGGGTGGCAAGATGTGTCCCGGAGTAATATTGGGCGTGAAAAGAACAAAATCCGGACAATACATGTATTTTCCGCGTACGAACAAAATGGCTCCGTATCTCATCACTCTTATTTCAAAGGGATGCTCCATTTCAGACAGTGTGTCCATACAACTGATATAAATCGGAGACGCATTTCGAAATTCAAGCGTTTCAAGAGCGGGGAACTTTTGGATCAAGAGGGAACAATCGATTTCATCATGATGATTCGCGGTGCTCACAATCCTCTTCAAAGACATCATTTCCCCCATGCTTTGCAGGTCACGAAGAGTGATTGATTTCGAAAGCGTCAGCGATTGCACTTCTTTATCTTTGAAGGGGAATCCTTTTATATTGACAACATCATCCGGAATGACAATATCCGTTTCTGAGCCTAAATACTCGATAAGCGTATATACCGGATTCCCTGAGGTATTGTATTTTTTGTCCCTATTTCTCTCCAGCTTGAAATCATCCCTGATTTTAACCTCAGCAGGATTTGACGAATCCTTCGATGTGCGTTGATTACTTGACTTTGGCATTTTCCATTTCCCTTTCCAGGCAGGTAATTGGCTATATCTGTGTATGCGTCTTTCGCGACCCAGACAGGTCACAAACGGGAAGAATCCGCATATGCGTTTCTCCCGGCTGGTCTGCATTTTCCAATGACTTTGGAAAGATAACCGTGGCAAATCCCTGGGAGTCCCGCCTACTCCTCCAAAACAAATTCGACGCTTTTTTGGATTGTCGGCGAAAACAGATTCTTGATTCTCTTAGGTGATTTGACCCGGTGAAGATGAATACGCTTAAGGCTGGTACAGCCTTCAAACGCATATCCCGTAACCGAAAACAGCGAATCCGAAACATGAACATCCGTAAGAGAAGAACACTCATAAAATGCCCGATAGCTGATGTCGAGACATCCTTGAAGATCTGCGCTGGTCAACTCTTTACAATGATTAAAGCACTCAACCGGGACGCTCAAAACATCCCGAAGCGTAACTGAGCGCAGCTGTGACCAATAAAAGGCTTCATTAAACAAAAGCGCGTTTTGAATCCAGGCATACCGAATATCGGCATAGGAAAAAGCTTTCATTCCAATAACAAAGGGCTGTGTATTTGGTCTGGAATCCGGAACCTCAAACTCGGACGAAGACAGTCTGAGAGCATTTCCGAAACACTGAACAGAGGAAAGATTTTTACAGTAATCAAAACAATAGTCAGGAAAGCCGCGGATTGTGCCTTCAAAAACAATCTCTTCCACAGGACTATTTGCGAATACTCCGCCATATAGCTCGTTTACACTTTCCGGAATCACGATTCTGCGCACATTTGTCTCTTTGAAGACATATCCCGAAAGTGCGGTGACCGGTTTCCCGGCGATCTCCGCAGGAACATCTATGTCGACGTTCTCTACAAGAATACCATCTTCTGGTCCGCCTTTATATTTCCTGATGACCAGGCCGTCCTTCCCCTCTTTCCCCCATGACCAGATTTGTTTCATGGCATGGCTTCTAAGGGGATTCATCATGTCATTGAGTGCCAGTGTTTCTTCTCTCTGAGCCAGCTTTTCGAGATCATAATATTCCTTTTTTTGCCGGAGTGCTGCAGCCACAATTTCATGATTCCCAGCCTCTTCCGCTGCCAGCATCAGCCGGTCATATGACTTGGACGGAAACCGCATTCCCTCCGCTGCCAGACATTTCAGCAAAAGAGTTTCTGCATTGTAATCCGCACAGGTAGACATGAGTGTATCCAGATTTCTCGAAAGCCATCCCTTGTACATTTTGACGCTTTTCTCAGAATACCAGTCAGGATGAGAAAGAAAGGTATCAATGGCATTCAGTCGAAGTGGTGCCCAGATCGGCCCAGGCGTAAGAGCGGGTGCAAAAAGCACCAGATTGGGACAATACACGTATGATCTCCGTATGATGCGATCTATTTCGTTGCTTGTCACTCTGATCTCAATTTGTCGTCCCGCCTCAGACAATGCAATCGTGTTGCTGATTTCAAGCCGGGATGCATTCTGAATTTCAATGGTTTCAAGCGCAGGAAACATTTCAAACAGCTTAAGAAAATCTATGTTATCCCAACCATGCGATGTCGAAACAAGCCGCCTCAGAGACTCTATTCTCTCCAAGCTCCAGAGACGATAAAAAGGAATCGTACTCGGTAGTGTCAATGACTGAATCTCTTTTCCATCAAACGCAGATTTCTCGAAATCTTCAACATATTCCGGAATGACGATTTCCTTCTGGAGACCTACATACTCAATGAGCGTATACTCTATGTCTCCGGAAGAAGAACGATGCTCCCAAAAACTTTCCTTAAGCTTGAAATCATCCCTGATTTCGTATTCCTTGTCTGCCATTTCCGTTTCTCCTTCGCATCTGCTCTTGTTCGGTTTATTTGCTGATGTACCGCCCTGTATCTTCGGCTAAACTCTCTTCATCCGTTCAGATACTCCCTGCTGCTTTCTTCTCTTTGATCGGATGATGGTCCGCCATAACTTCTGCCATTATAATCTTCCCTGTTTTCAGGCTCAAGGAAGTTTCGCAAAATACAATAAAAAAATGCAGGAACATTTGTCTCTGCATTATCTTCCCTGACGAACAGCTTGGTCTTTCGGCGTAGTAACTTTTGCCATCGCTCGTTCCTTGACAAACTCCTATGCAGATATATTGGAATCCGTTGAATTGCCAGAAATTATATCAGGTACCTGCTTCCTGACTAAACCAACGCGTATATGGCATTGCTCCAATTCATTCCTTGGTGTTGATCCTCAGGTCAATCTGCCAGTTCCTGTATTCCTGGCGGAATTTTGATCTTCTGTTCAAAAGCTGAGAATATCATGATAGAGATGAGGAGCATACTCATCTAAAACACAATTCTGATTCCGTTCGGTTCCATCATTTGGCGTGCAAGCTCCCTGACAGGCAGCGAAATCTTCGTATTCACTTCCAGGTCATAGTCTGTGATCCCCATGATCACAATGTTATCCGATATTCCCTGTGAAAGAGTATTGACCATCTCATCCTCTGACATTGGCATTTGTTCCTGAACCATATGCTGCACAAGCTTAGGAGTACTGAATAATATGATTTTTGATCCACGATTTTCCGAGCTTGTTTTCCTCATGACAGAATCTATTTTCCCAGCAGCGCCTTTATCATCCGTCAGAATACACAGCTTTCCATCTGGTACTCCGGGCAAATTCGACAGGATATGAACACAGATTGCAATCAGCTCTTCTCCTAAATGGTCCTCATGCTCCTTATTGCCTCTTACCGCAGAAAAGAATCTTCGGTACAGATCCGAAGCCTTCAGATTTTTTCCCTCGCGCACTTCCGAATTCAGTTTACAATCCGCCTTCAGCGTTTCTGTGATTGTACTTATGGGTGAGTAACACATTCGCACCGCCCACATCAGGTATTCATTTATTCTTTCGATCGAAGAAAAGCATTCCGCAAGAATACGATATGTATCCTCTTCATTGAACAGCACAACGGTTACCCCGGCATCATCCAGGCTCTTTATATAATCAACAGATCGTTTCTCCAGACTGTGTCGATCTCCTGAAAGCTCCATGAATATGCATCTGGTCAGTATAACCGCTATTTTCTGCTTCTCAAAATACCGAATTAAGATGTTCCTTTCGGCATCTTTCAAATTAGAATGATGTTGAAAGGAACAGGCATCATAAAAGAATACTTTTCCCGCCTGATGGAACACACACTTGAGCTCATCTATTCCGCTACCTAAATGCGCTTCTACTTCATACCAATTATCCGGGGTTTCAGTATATGCTGTTGCCATTATGCCCCCTTGATTTCTGAATACAGCTCACGCATGTTCTTCAGCACTTTGCTCACTGTTCTGCCATTAATATACCCATCTTCAACAAACTCTTTTCCGCATTCGGCAACAACTGCCTCAACATGAACATAGTCGTCTTTCCCGGATGGTTTCATCATACTGTCATCCAGCCACAGATCATTCAGCTTTTGTTTGATCTGATCTCTTTCAGTATTGAACGCCTCTTCCCGCACCTCATTTCTGGCAATCAGCTCCAGCTCTAAACATCTGATCAATACCGCCATATAGGGCACCTGGTAATACGACATTAACCGTATGATTGTCTCCCCTTCATCTCCATCTGATTCTTCTTTGAATTTAGAAAACATTCTTCTGAAGCTAACCTCCGGCATCAGCAACATACCCGCAAAGAGATTCGCAGCATATTCTTCTTCATATTCATAATAGTGATCGTCTGCAAATTCAACCTTGGAGGCAAATGCATCGTATCCAAAAAAAACATGATAGATTTCATGCGCTATGGCAAAGTTAACATTTACCCTTGGCAAGGATGTGTTCACTGTAATATATCCAAGTCCATCTCCTTTATAGCACAGGGCTCCGATTTCATCATCCGCAAACGGAATTTCCAAAACGAGATATCCCTTTTTCTGAAAGGCCGATCTTGCAATTTGCAAAATATTAAGGAGATCACGATCATATTCAATACCTGCAAACGAACAGAATCGCTTTACCATGGAATCGATCTCTTCATGATTCTTATCGCTATAGGCGATGATTTTCCGCAAACGTTCTATGTTCATTTCCTATCCCCTTGCAATATTTTCAAAACGGCTTTTCGCGCTCATCACTTCATTAATATTCTCCATTAGCTCCATTAACCGGTCAGCAATCTGTTTCTGCTTTTCAGATGGTTCTCCTGCATAAAAAGCAATCTTATGAACCGATGTCGCATGAACTTGCGAAAGAATCATATGATCTGCCAAGAAGAATTCTACATTCTTTCCCAGCCCTTTCGCTATTGTTTCCATATCACTCCCACTTTCCTCCTGTGCACCGGTCAATAACCGAGATATCTTATTTTTGTCAATGCCCGTGATCATACTCAGATATGCCTGTTTGATCTTCATCTCTGACAAGTATTTATTTACATTGTTCATAAATTTCGTCATAGCACTTGCTTCCTTCCTGTCCCAAAAACGAGATTGTCCAGCCATCATTTATTATACGCTTTGCAAAGAATAACGCAAGCAACATTTCTCATATTTTGAGATTATTTGTTTCAATATTCGAAATTTCGGCCAATATATGCGTGCAATCTTCTTAAATTTCCTATTTTTTGTTACACAAGGTCTCAAAAGTCAAACCTTGTCATCAAACACCCGACGTTACCGTGAGGCCGGACGGTCATAGGTCTGCTATAACAATTGCTACCATCCGGCTACCTTTATTGCCTTTGATATGGCCGTATATTTTTCTCATGCGTATAACAATAAAAATCATGACAGCAGCCCCTGATAACTCAGGTTGATACTGCTGTCATGATTGTTTTAGTTCTTTATTCTGTCTACGAGGTCGGTGTATTTTACGAGAATATAGCCTGTCGTCAAAATAGTCTTTTCCTGATCGGTATCCGGATTGGTCGTAATCCCTGCCCGAACATGAATGTAATACTGGTCATCATCGCCCATAATCAGCTCCAGCACATCTACATCCGTTCCTGCTTTTACAACGGAGCTGGATTTTCCGCCCTCACTGCCTGGGCCTGTCTTTAGATTGATGTCCCTTCCGACGACCTTTGTAACCGCCGGAAGCGCTTTTTCCCCATTGTACACATCGTCCAGCAGCTCGTTTTCTGAAGCACCCACAGCAATCGCTTCCTCATGAATGTTCTTCAGCTCAGTATCACTCAGATTCTTGAGGTCCGTATACTTTACCGGGACATAGCCCTGAACAAATTTCGAACCGGCAGTTGAATTGTTGTTCGTATATTGAACCGCTTTCTGGCTTATTCTGACGTACCACGTCCCAGAGCTTGAATCTTTATACAGTCCATAAATCTTGAGGACTTCCTTCGGGCCAACGTTATCCGGGCCATTTTTCCCTACCTCATTTGGCTCCGGTCTCAATAAGATTTTGGAGTTTACGGTAACCGTAGTCTTAGGCAAATCCTCACTGCGGCCATGCTCCGTTACCGTCGCTGTGCCAGCCGTACTGGTTTTGAGCAAAAACGCTTCCCGGGAGAAAAGATTATCCGCACCGGCACAAACTTTAAAATCGTATTGTTTGCCAGGTTCTAACCCGGAAAATGCCACTTCAGGATACCGTACCCTGATCGTGTTCCATGCATCTTCGCCATCCTTGCTCTTCTTGATGCTTGCCTCATAAAACTGAGCATCTTCGACCGGATCCCAGCCAAGAATGATTTCTGTTTCTGTTATCTCTCCCGCTTTAAGACCAGTAACAGGATTCAGTGCCAGAACAGGAGCAAGTGTCGGTGTTGGCGTCAGACTCGGTGTTGCCGTTGGCATTGGCGTCGGGCTCGGCGTAGCTGTTGGCTTTGGCGTTGGACTCGGTGTTGCCGTTGGCGTTGGTGTCGGAGTCGGCGTAGCTGTTGGCTTTGGCGTTGGACTCGGT
>JAFUZM010000109.1 GCA_017476605.1 Clostridia bacterium | reverse complement strand
CCACCCATTTTTCCTTCGGGAACTCCTGGCACATGGGACAGCAACGGTCGCGGCAGGAATTATAGTGGACGGAAATACAGCCGCATTCTTCACAGACACTGATGTTTACGCCAAAAGCACCTGTTTTGCAGTTCCTGATGTGATAAGCTCCTTTTCGCTGAGCCGCAGAGAGTTCATGTGTTTTCACGTAATCAGGGTAAAAACGGTTAAAGACATCCTGGATTGTACATTCGGTACTCATGCTTCACCGCCTTTATGCAGATCGTAAGGACTGCGGATCCCAAGAAGACTCTTGTTGCTGACATGAATGTATACTTCTGTAGACCTCGGGTCCACGTGTCCGAGCAGTGCCTGAATATATTTAATGTCAACACCATCCTCAAACAGATGGCTGGCAAAGCTGTGGCGGCAGCAATGACTGGTTACATGTTTTTTAATACCGGCTTTTACGGCACTTTTCTTGAAATATTGATTGATACTGTTCTTGTCAAGATACGTGCCGGTCCATGAGCTTGGGAAGAGAATGTCTCTGGGCTTGCCACACTTAAACCAGTATTCAGTCAGAAGATCGAGGTTGCGTTCAGAAAGGATTGTATATCGGTCCCGTCGGCTCTTGCTTTCGCGGACATGGATTGTCTTATTGGTGCGGGAAATATCGTCATAATGAAGATGTACGACTTCCGACACTCTCAGGCCGGAAGAGTACATGGTGGCGATGATCGCTTTGTGTTTAAGATTGGGCGTATGATCAATAATGCTCTGTATTTCATCTCTTGACAGAACAGTAGGCAAAGAGTGGTCAAGCTTCATCCTGGGAATATCCTCATCATCCCAGTCTGTTTTAAGTATCCGCTTATAGAAAAAACGGATAGATGAGTAATAGTGGTTATAGGTTTGTGGCGCCAGTCCACCTAGCCGCTTTTCTGTCAGGAATGCATCAACATCATCCGTCGTGAGGGCAGAAACATCTTTGTTCACAATGCGAAGAAAGTAGCCTACGGAATTACAGTAAGCATTGATAGTGCTTTCTTTTAAGTTCCGCTTTTTTGCTTCGTTGCGAATCTGGTTAAAAATATCTTCGTACATAAAAACCTCCTTATGGGTAGTGTCTGCAGATACAACTACCTATCAGGAGGTGCGTTGGCATCATAATTCCGATTGCGGAAGACGCCTGTAAATGCTATTGTTTTCATAGGCAGTGGGGCTTTCCGTATTCAGTTGTTTGGTGTGGTAACTTAACAATACCGAATTACGAAAAGTACTTCCACTGCTTTTTAATTGTCAATAAAGTAAAACTGCGCCACAGCCCTGGCAGGCCATCGCGCAGCGATTTTATTCAACTGGAATTTGTATTACCGATTTTTCCACTTCATTCTGTGATATTTGGAATCATCTTCCATAAATCCTACTGAACGATACAAATGATATCCATCCTCCGTGGCTTTCAGCTCAATAACTGAGATTTCCATTTTCTTTGCCTCAGAGAGCAAAGCTTCCATGATTCTTTTTGCACACCCTTTCCTTCTATAGGATGGGCAGGTATATACATTCAGGACCATTCCTGTTCTTCCGTTGATGAATGCCGGGCTCATCGGTTTTTCAACGATCAGCAAAAAAGCGCATGAAACGATATTTTGTCCATCCCTGATCACATAGATGAACAAATCCTTGTCCAGATGCGCCTGAAAATATCCGGGCAAATCCCTTTTGATGGCTGCAAGATCTTGCGCATCGAGGCTGCCGTTATCCTCGATCAAATAACAGAGGCGCATCTTTACAAGAGCCTCAATATCTCCCATCCCGGCTTTTTCAACCTTCATCAGACATGCCCTCCATCGGCCCGCTTTTCCTGAACAAAAGATTGTTCACATGCTCTGTAATGAACAGTTCTGTATCCGTTTCCGCAAGGTCATAGCTTTTTATGACCGACTTATTATGCTTCGCAAGAACTTCCTTATTCCTTCCTTATTCACTCCGGATCTGTTGACCTCAAGTGTGTCGCTTACTATATCCAGCCCGATCACTTCGCTGTCCGGATTATTCTTTGCCATCGGGAATGCCAGATATCCGCTTCCACATCCCAGATCAAGAATTCTCATCCTTCCTCTGATCTTCACAAATCTCAGGATCTTTTCCATATGATCAGAATCCTGTGTCTGCCTGTTATAGAACTCTCCTGATGCGAAGCTCTCCTCGAAGCCCTTTCTGGTATCCTCAATGCTTGATCTCATGTCCATTCCCAGGCACCTCATTGACGATCAGGTGATGAATTTTATCTTTCTCGTAGTGATTTCTCAGCCACGAGTTTCGTCCATCCATTTACATCAACTTCCAAGATCACTTTAAATCCATTTTTCTTCCAGAAATGAGCGGACTGCGGATTCCCTTTGTCAATCGCAAGCCGTATCGCTGTTTTGCCGATCTTCCTCAGATAGCCTGCAGTATCACCGATAATTGCCGATCCGATCTGTTGCCCCTGATACTCCTGATTCATCATGAAAAATCCGATATAGGCGTTCTCCGGTTTCGGATAACCATCGATCAGGTCCATGACCGCAACAAGCTTCTGCCCTTCAAAAAAGCCAATGAAGTATTTATCCGACAGAGCGGTTCCCGGAGGTGTAATTCTCATGTCGTTCCGAATTTCTTCTCTGGTGGGCTTGGCTTCTGTATATTTATAGAACAGCGTATTATGTTGACGAAGATCAAGGATGACGTCTACATCAGAATCAGTCAGGGTACGTATTTTATAATGGCTGCTGAGTCTTGAAATATCCATCATTCGTATTTCTCCTTTCAACAGATACTGCATCCGTTATTATTTCCGCGGCTCCGGTATGAAAGGACAAGCAAAAAACTTGAAGTTATCATACCGTTATGTTCTATTTTCATAATTTCCTCCGCAAATCCCGATTCAGCGATTATAGCCCGACAAAACATCTGATTTCCTGTTCCAGGAGTCGAAATACGTTTGCGACCAGATACCCATCAGCAATCGCATGATTCAGACGAACGGTCACAGGCATGACAAGCCTGCCGTTTTCTTCTCTGTATTTTCCCCAGTTAATGATCGGCGCAAAATATAGATATCCATCAGGAAGTTCAAGATGAAGTGAATCATAGGAAAGCCAGGATATATAAGATGCATCGAACCAGTTGGGATGATTCGTCGTATCCAGACCGTATTCTCTTGTTTTCTTTGCCTCTTCAACATCACGCAATGCAGCAGTATAGAACTTTTCATAGTCCTCATCATATTCCGTATATACAGGCGTACAGGTTTCCGTATCTTCATGAAAAACATACTGCGTAGGATTGATTACGTCATAGCAGATCAGCTCATCTGTCTGCCAAAGATATCCCATTCTGTAGTCTTCGCGTGAATTCATGACTTTTGAAAGGATAAACAGGAAATTGATGTAAAACTTCGTCCCTGTGTTCCTGGAGTATGCGGCGAGCTCTGTTACGTCTATTCTCGAAGTTATCGAGGTCGAGCACTTACAGTCTTCCGTAAAGTGGCGAAATACACCTTTTCGATAATACGTCCCTTTATCAATTACTTTATAGTTAATTTGCTTCATTCTTACACCCCCGACCTTCTGCTCGTTCAGAAGAAGTATAACCGTATCTCCACAAACACCGATTTCGCAACGTCCCGGCAAATACCGATTGAACAAAATCGCTGCGCGATGGCCTGCCAGGGCTGTAGCGCAGTTTTACTTTATTGACAAATAAAAAAGCAGTGGAAGTACTTTTCGTAATTCGGTATTGTTAAGTTACCACACCAAACAACTGAATACGGAAAGCCCCACTGCCTATGAAAACAATAGCATTTAACGGCGTCTTCCGCAATCGGAATTATGATGCCAACGCACCTCCTGACAGGTAGTTGTCGTTATAAATACTACTTTCCAGGAGGTTCCTTTATGTACGAAGATATTTTTGAGTCTATTCGTAATGCCGCGCAGAAACGAAATCTACGCGAGTCAACGATTAATCTTTATTGCAACGACGTCCGGTACTTTCTTCAGTGTACCGGAAAAGAGATTGCAGATCTTACTGTTGAAGATGTCGATGCCTTCCTAACCACCAAGCGCCTTGAAGGCAGATCTCCTGAAACTTATAACCACTATCATTCTGCCATCAGGTTCTTTTATAAAAAGATTCTGAAGGCCAACTGGGATGATGAAGATATCCCTCGAATGAAACTGAATCGTTCCTTGCCGACAGTTCTTACTCGTGAGGAAATATCTGCCATCATCGATGTGACGAAAAATCTTAAGCACAAGGCAATGATCGCAACAATGTATTCCTCCGGTCTGCGAGTTTCAGAAGTGATCCATCTCCATTACGATGACATATCCCGGACCAACATGACGATCCATGTCCGGAACACCAAAAGCCGTCGAGACCGATATACGATTCTTTCTGATCGCAATCTTGATCTTCTCACAGAATACTGGTTCAAGTGCGGTCGTCCCAGGGAAATCCTGTTCCCGAGTTCATGGACTGGCAGCTACATCGATGTTTCAAGCGTGAACCAGTTCTTCAAAGCCAGCGCGAAAAAGGCGGGAATCACACGGAAAGTATCATCTCATTCATGTCGCCACAGCTTTGCCAGTCATCTGTATGAGGCTGGAACTGATATCCGTTACATTCAGGCATTGCTCGGTCATGTCGATCTGAGATCTACTGAGATCTATGTCCATGTCAGCAACAAGAGGCTTCTTGGTGTACAGAGCCCTTATGACCTGAATAAAGGCGGTGAAACATGAGTGCTGAATGTACAATCCAGGATGTATTCAACCGCTTTTATCCCGACTATGTGAAAACACATGAACTCTCTGCGGCTCAGCGAAAAGCAGCTTATCACATCAGGAACTGCAAAACCGGTGCTTTTGGCATCAACGTAAGTGTCTGTGAAGAATGCGGCTGCATTTCGGTCCACTACAATTCCTGCCGCGACCGTTGCTGTCCCATGTGCCAGGAGTTCCCGAAGGAAAAATGGGTGGACGCCCGCCGGGAAGATGTACTGGATGCGCCATACTTCCATGTGGTCTTCACTGTCCCGGAGGAACTGAATCCTGTCATCTACAGCAACCAGAAGCTTCTGTATGATGCCCTGTATCACGCATCTTCTGATACACTGCGGGAACTGGCTTCCGACAGCAAATATCTCGGTGCAGACATCGGGTATATCTGCATTCTCCATACCTGGGGGAGTGAAATGAACTTCCATCCCCACATCCACGCCGTTGTCCTTGGCGGTGGTCTTGACCCCAAAAACCACTGGAAAGACAATGGGGAAGAATTCTTCCTTCCCATCCGGGTCGTTTCACGTCTTTT
>JAFUZM010000010.1 GCA_017476605.1 Clostridia bacterium | reverse complement strand
CCTAATCTGGCACAAAAAAATGGCACTCAAGACAAATAGATGTTTAAGGTGTCATTTTTGGGGTCCTAATAGTATGGAATTGGGTAAGAAGATGAAGTAAAACAAGCAACTGGCCAAGGGTCTGTTAACTAAATGACATTGCGTGAGTGTCGCTTCCCCTTTTGTTATCCTTTAGGTATGCCTCTCCTCTATGCTTATCCCAGAGCCACATCAAGGATCATCATCAGGACAAAGCCGAGAGAAAAGGCAATTGTGCCCCAGTTGGAGTGTGCCCCCTCCGACATTTCGGGAATCAGTTCCTCCACAACGACGTACATCATGGCACCTGCGGCAAACGCAAGAAGGTAGGGCATGATGGGCACAACCGTCCCTGCTGCCAGAATGGTAATGGCTGCTGCAATCGGCTCCACAACGCCGGATAAGACACCGTACATAAAGGTTTTCCCCTTATCCATTCCCTCTGCACGCAGCGGCATGGAGACAATGGCTCCCTCAGGGAAATTCTGAATGGCAATGCCAAGAGCCAGGGCCAGGGCACCGGCAGCCGTAATGCCCGCATTCCCGGAAAGGTATCCGGCATAGACCACACCCACCGCCATGCCCTCCGGGATGTTGTGCAGCGTCACAGCCAGAATCAGCTTTGTCGTGCGCTTCAGGCCGGTTTTCGGTCCCTCATCCTGATTGTCAAAATGCGTGTGCGGCGTCACGTTGTCAAGCAGCAGCAGGAAAAAGACACCCACCAGAAATCCGACCGCCGCAGGCAGAAAAGAAAGTGATCCGAGATGCTCGCTGCTTTCAAGCGCCGGCTCCAAAAGGCTCCAGAAGGAAGCAGCCACCATGACGCCGGCGGCAAAGCCGGTCAGTATCTTCTGAAGGCTGCCCGAAATGTTCTTTTTGAGTACAAAGACCATGGCTGCGCCAAGGCTGGTTCCGATAAACGGGATGAGAATTCCCAGAATAACTTCACCTTTCATTACGATCCCTTCTTTCAATTTGTTCTGATGTCCCCCAGACGGGAATTGCCTTTGACCACTTTACGAATCTCCCCTGCAGCTGAATGCGCAGATGGCAGAAATGGAATCCGTAAACTGGCTGCGTATGATGTCCATGAGACGCTTTGCTGGTTCAGGAAGCATCCGACTGGGATTGATCGCAAGGACAAGATGCACCTCATGATCCTCAAGGCATATGGACTTTTCCCTCTGTGCCTCTCTCAGAAAATCCTCCGGAAGCAGCGTATCTGCCATACCGCTTTCCAGCATCTCAAGTAAAATCTGCAGTTCTGCCTGACCGACCACATGCGGGGGACTCTCGAAGAGATCGGCAAGAACCAGCTCCTGTTCCTGCCTCAGCTCCGTGCCATCCATGCCAAGCATGATCCGCACCTTTTCCTCTGCCTGTGGCAGACCTTTTCCCTTTGCCGGACAATATCGCCAGTGGCAGCTGGCCAGTACCTCCTGATGCAGATCCTTCTGCTTTCTGGTGTTGGTAAAATAGAGGCCAATATCTGCAGAGGCATTCAGCAGATCTTCCTGAATCTGTTTCGAAGAATCCCTGACCAGCGCAAGCCTCATCTCCGGGCAGTCCTGTTCAAAGACGGACTGCGTATGTGCAAGGAAATACCGGGCAATCATGGAATTGCATGCAATGCAGATGTGTCCTCCATGGCCTTTTCGATATTTCTCGATGCTTTTTTCCATTTCCGATTCGAATCGCAGAATGTTTCTTGCACTGTTGATGAAGATCTTCCCGGCGTTGGTCGGTTCAAGCCGATTATGTTGCCGGCTGAACAGGCGGACTCCCAGCATTTTCTCCATCTGCCTCAGATACCGCGAAAGCGCCGGCTGCGAGAGATAATAGCGCTCTGCCGCTGCCATGAGTCCGCCCTCTTCTACGATGCCGATCATGTAAAGCAGAATCTGCGGCTCCAGGTTGATCTCCTGAACCTCATGATCCCCGGATTCTCTGACCACACTTGCCTGAGCTGCCTGTTCACCGGCATTGACGCGGGACAGAAGCTCACTCGTACATGCTGAGGGAATCGCCTCATACCGCTCATCATTCAGACGATGTCGGATCAGGAGACCCGCCAGAAACTTTTCTGCATCCGTCAGCTCATGATCCAGGGGATAGCGAATATGAGTCATCTGGTAGACCGGCGGATCCAGGGAAAGATACACAAGATCCTCACAGGGAAAGACATGGATCTTTGAGACAAAGCCCGCGCCAATCGCCTTATGGAGCATGGCATCCAGAAGGAACACATCATTGGATTCAAAGGCAATCACCGGCAAATAGCCGGCCTGTTCAAACAGCGTATCAACGATGGAGCGAATACTGTGTTTCCTTCCCTGAAGAGCAAATGGGGTATCCTTCAGCTGCGTCAGGGCAACCTGCTTCTGCCCCGCCAGAGGATGGGAAGCCGGAAGAGCCAGGAGCAGCTCCTCCCGGGCAAAGGGAATATCCGAAACCTCCTCCGACATCGGGCCTGCGCCAAGTGCCAGGTCCACCTGACCACGGCGCACGGCAGCAGGCTGCTCACTGGCGTATCGTTCCACCAGTTGCAGCGCAATGCCGGGGAAATGCCTTGAAAAGTCCTGATACACGTGGCTGTAGATGATGGCCGCACGATTCGGTGCGGTACAGAGGCGAATGACTTTGCGATCCTGTTCCTCAAGGTTCTGGAGCGTCAGCATCATCTGACTTTGCTCATCCAGAATCTTCTGGGCATACTCAATAATCTGCCTTCCCACGGCTGTAGGCATCAGCTTTCGGTTATACCGTAAAAAGAGTTCGAACCCAAAGCTCTCCTCCCACTCATGCAGTGCTTTGCTGAGTGCAGGCTGGGATATGCCCAGCGCAGCTGCGGCGGCGCTCAGATTTCCGAATTGCTCAATGGTCAGCAGATATCGAAGCTGCTTGGTATTCATCGTTCACCCCCCTGGCGCCGGATGCTCGAAAATGCGTCCTGAATGTCGCATGATCCTCCCCGAAAGCGACAGCCTCAGGCAGTCTTCACTGCTCTTTCGTTTACTCCCCGCACCATCTGTCCCTTATTTTTCGTGGACCAGCTTTCCCGTCATATGTTCAATACGGATGCGGACCATCTGCACACGATTGATCGCCATTTTGATCTCCTCCTCGACCTCTTGCCGGGTAGGATAGTATTTCATGCCAAACTGCATGAGCCTTTTGGGAAGCTCATCATTCGCCGGGACAAGTTCTGCATGGCCAAAGGCGATGACACTGGTTGAATAATATGACCAGTCACCCACTTTCTGATATCCCTGGTTCCAAACAGTGAAACAGACCTTGTCGTCCCTCCGGATGGCATCCATCTTATGTCCTTCCTTTGCACAGTGAAAATAGATGCAGTTTTCCTCTTCATCATAATAGTAATCAAGAGGAAGTGCATACGGATATCCATCCTCACCGTTAACGGCAATGGCACCCCGTTTCTCCGTTTTCAGAATGTGCACGCATTCCTCGTTGGTCACCTGTTGTTTTTTCCGTCGCATTTCGCGAAACATGGCAATTCTCCTTTTCGGTTTTCATCCAATTACAGGCAGGCACTCTATGCAGGCTCTGCATTCTGCTCAATTATAACCGATGAACAGGTCAGCGTCACTATTTTTCTCACAGGAATCCTGCATCAGGCTGCCCGAAAAAGTTGAAAATAGCTGGCTGCATGATTATAATTGATCCATATGGACGGCTTCTTTTGAAGCGTGGCGTCCTCATGTTGCCTCTTAAACATCAACGTTCACAATAAATAGGAAGGAATCGAAATGAGTTATTGGGTTTTACTTTGTGTCAGTCTTCTGTGCTGTTCTGTTGGCTTCCACATGTATATCTGGTTCTTCTCTGTAGGATATGGCCTGGCCATCGCCGGAATCGGCACGGCACTTGCCATTGTTTTTCATAAGGCGCTCACACTGCCTGAGCTGCTTACCTGTCTTCTTCTCATTCTGTATGGTCTGCGTCTTGGAGGCTATCTGCTTATCAGGGAATACAAAAGTGCCGCTTACCGCACTGTGCTGAGTCCGGAAATGGAGCGCAGCAAAAAGATGCCTCTTGTAGCAAAGATCAGCATCTGGATTACCTGCGGCATTCTCTATACCCTGATGACCTGTCCGCTGTATTTCCGCCTTTTGAACGGCAAGGCTGCGGACCCCATGCTATGGATTGGCCTTCTCATCATGGCATGCGGTGTGGTTCTTGAGCTGGTTGCAGACCTTCAGAAAAGTGCTGCCAAAAAGAAGAACAGCCATCGCTTTGTCGATACCGGTGTGTACCGCTTTGTCCGCTGTCCCAATTATCTGGGCGAGCTTTTGCTGTGGCTGGGCATGTTCCTTACAGGCACAACAGCCCTGAAGGGCGCACTGCAGTGGATTCTTGCCATTCTTGGCCTTGTCCTCATCACCTGGGTCATGTTCAGTGGCGCCAGAAGGCTTGAAATCCGTCAGGACAAGAACTACGGATCCAATCCGGAGTATCAGAAGTATGTCAAAACCGTCCCGATCCTCCTTCCCTTTGTTCCGCTGTACAGTGTGAAAAAGTACGGATTCCTGGTTGCCTGAACGATG
>JAFUZM010000108.1 GCA_017476605.1 Clostridia bacterium | reverse complement strand
GTGATGATCCGGTGCAGGAGCCGCGGCTCCTTAAAGATGCCGTTATTGGCGATAATAGAGGCGATTAATGTCATGTGAAGCGGTGTCGCCAGGACGCGCCCCTGCCCAATGGAAGACCACGCCAGATCCTCGGCACTGAGGTCGTCCATGGGATAGCTGGAATTATAGACAATCATGTCATTGAACATGAAGTTCTCATTGAATCCCAGCTGCCGTGCTGTCTCCCCGATCAGCTTATACCCCAGCTCCTGAGAGAGTGCCGCAAAGGTCATATTGCAGGATTTGGCAAAAGCCCCCGTCAGGTTCTGCACCCCATGTGCCGCGCTTTCGGTCACGGAATAATTCCCGACGGGATAATAGCCCGTGCAATCAAACGCAAAATCATTCAGGTTCGGCAGGTGATCAATGGCCGAAATCATGGTCACGATTTTAAAGGTGGACCCCGGGGGATACAGGCCCTGGGGTGCCCGGTTAATGAGTGCGCCCGCCTCCGAATCCGAAAGTGCGGCGCTCAGATTCGTCGGATCAAACTGGGGCAGGGACACCAGTGCCAGAACCTCTGCGGTCTGGTAGTTTATCACAACCGCCGCGCCGCGCTTGCCTGAGGGAAAATGCTCGGTGATATACTGACTGAGCTCTGCGGAAATCGTGAGTTCCAGGTTGTCCCCCTGCTGCTGTTTTCCGGTCACCGCGTCCCTGAGACGCTCAAGGATATTGGCCTTGAATCCCAGAAGATACTGGGCATGGAAGGTATCAACGCCTGTTGAAACCTTTCCCTCGCTGTCCCCCACGACCTGGGAAACCGCCCGGCGGATGGCACTGTTTTTATTATACCGACGGACCCCATCCTCATCTGTATACGCCAGTACCGTGCCGCTCCGGTCTGTCACGGTGCCCATCCGTACATAGCGCTTCTGGTTGTTGATTCGTGGATTATATGGATTGGCCACCCAGCGCCCGCCGTAAAAGTAGACGGAATAGCAGAAATATCCGATGGTCACTGCAAAGATCATCACGGTCAGGAGCAGGACCATTCTTGACCGCATTTTAATGATTTTAATAGGCGTCCCTCCCCTTGATCAGGACATCCTCCTCAAGCTCCAGCTGAGACTTCCCGACAATGCCATGAAGGACGCCCACCATGCTCATGCATGAGAGCATGGAGGATCCGCCATAGCTGAGAAACGGCATGGTGACGCCAGTCAGGGGGATCAGCTTGATCACCCCTGCGGTGATCATGAACGTCTGGATGCCGAACATCGCCAGTGCACCGTATCCCAGCAGCAGGTTAAAGGAGGTGCGGGAACGGCCGACCATGGCCGCGCCGCGCAGGATGATCAGAAGATAGACCAGAATCAGCAAAATGCCAAATACCTGCCCGAACTGCTCACAGATCACCGCAAAGATGAAATCGTTGTAGTACTCGGGAATCTTTTCCGGCGTCCCCTGCCCGAGGCCGACGCCAAAGAGACCGCCGGAGCCAATGGCCAGCAGCGCCTGGATGATCTGATAGCCGCTGCCCGTCGGATCGCTCCAGGGGTTGCGCCACATGGCCACCCGAACCTTGACATGGGCAAACATCTGATACCCCAGAATGGCTGCGCCAACGCCTCCGCCAACGCCCACCAGCGTGAGCGGGATGTTCCCGCAGGCAATATAAAAGACAATGAGCGTTGAAAGGTAATAGATGAGCGCGGTTCCAAGGTCCCGCTGCAGCATGAGAATCAGAAGACAGAGCGCCGAAAACAGCAGCGCCGGGATCATCTGGAGAAGCGTTCTATGTGTGCTGAACGAATAGGCAAGCGCAAAGATCACCGAAACCTTGACCAGCTCGCTGGGCTGAAAGGAGCCAAACAGGGGAACGGAAACCCAGTTCTTGGCGCCGTTATTCCACTTGCCAAACAGCAGTGGGAGAATCAGAATGCCGATTCCGGCAATCATCAGAAATATGGTAAGGCCCCTTGGCCGCTTGAGATGGATTACAATCTGTCCGGTCAGAATCATCGCCAGGATACTGAGCACATAGGATTCCACCTGCCTGACGCCCCGTAGCGGCGACACGGTGCTGAGCGTCACAATCCCGACCCCGCAGATAAAATTGACCAGCGCCATGAGAAGCGCATCCATGGGCATGATGAGCGGCAGAACCAGTGTCGTCAGCAGTCCCAGCGGAACAATGACGGCCATACTGCCATAGGAATCAATGCCCAGCGTCGACTGTGTATGCGCCGAAGCCAGCAGCATGCCGAGGATTTCAAAGACCGCTGTCAATACGGCAATCAGGATTACCGTCATATCCGGTTTCCGACGGATCAGCATGCGCAGATCGCCCGCGTGAATCGTCTCCGCCCGCTTTTCCTTCGCCTTTGTGCGCGGCGGTTCCTTTGCCTTATTGCGAGGCGTTTCCTTTGCCTTTGTGATGGTTTCCATCGCTGCTGCAGATCGGCTCTGGCGGGGACGCTTTGGCTTTTCCGGTTCCCGCTCCGCCTTCCCTGCCGGCTTTTTCACGCTATAGATTTCTTCCTTTTTCCGCGGCATGCTCATCCCCCATATGCCATGTTCGTATTTTCCCGCTTCTCCGTTTTCCGCGGCTTTTTCCCCTCTTTGGCCGGCCCAATGCTCCCAATGCCTTTCCCGCGCCCCTGATGGGCCCTTGCCCGTCTGGCCCTGGTGACATAGGGATCCTCCCGACCGACCTTACCGGCCTGCTGCCGGTAGATGGTCAGCCGCATTCGAAGCCCGTTTACGCTGAGCTCTGCATCGCTGAGGAGAATGGCCTCATCCCCCGGGCCAGCCGGCTCATCGTCCACCAGGATCGCATCCTTTTGAATCGGCACCAGATGCAGCTTCTCCCCTTCTACCCAGAAAAACGCGGAGCGCATGTGCAGCTTTCGTACCGGCAGAACAATGTCGCACCCGGGAGCGGACCCCAGCGTTCCCTCATAGGGAACCGTCAGCTCCGTTCCCACCGGCAGCCGGCGATTCCCGCCGGAGAGCACCGTAAACGTACCCGCAGCGACAATTTCCCGCTTCTGCCTGTTCACCTTTCGCCAGATCTGCCGGTCCCTCAGATGCTTCCTGAGCGTCAACACCACAATGAGGAATATGATCGCTGCAGAAAGGTATCCAAAGCCCATGGACATGACGGCATACCATGCATCCATCCCAGTTCTCCAACCCATTTCTATAAAAGGCCACCCACGTTTTTCCGATGTGTGACCTGTCCTTTGTGCTCTCTTCCCATCCATTATAGCATACTTTTCCGCTGCTGTGTGTTTGAACCGCCAAATCCTCCCATTCTTTCCCATACCAGTCAAACTCCGACCTCCCTCCTCTGACGAGCAGCTTGGTCTTTCGGCGTAGTGACTTTTGCCAGTACTCGTCACCTGACAAACTCCTTTATGCATGCAAATCCTTAGAAGCTCTGCCATCGAATCGCGACAATTTGCATGACTTGTCAAAAAATACCCTTCTGTGTATAATAAACACCATCTCTGCTTTCGGGCATTACACGGTTCCGAAAAGCATGCTCTGCAGCATCCGGCTGCATCCATTTTTTAAAACAGAACGCCGGCTCATTTCCATGTGCCTCTCACCCTGTCCCACGGTAACCGCATCCACTCACTTTAAGCTGGTCTCCCTTTTACAGGACGGAAACCCGGCCACGGTTACCCCGGACAGTCCACGTTCATCCGCACATAATGCGTTCTGTTGTACGACCAGTAGGAGGAAACTCATGCCAGAGGAAAGAATGCTCATCGTCGGCGGGCGACGCCTTGAGGGGGTCGTTCATGTCAGCGGTGCCAAAAACTCTGCTGTTGCTGTCATTCCGGCTGCCATTTTAAGCCAGACGCCCTGCGTCATCGAAAATCTGCCAAATATTGAGGACGTCAATGTCTCTGTCGAGACCCTTCGGTACCTCGGTGCCACCGTTGAATGGAATCCCCTTGAGGGCACCATGATGGTGGATGCCTCAACGATTACCAAGACAGAGGTCCCCCTGGAGCTCTCACGAAAAATGCGTGCTTCTTCCTATTATATAGGCGCTCTCCTCGCACGCTTTGGTGAGGCACGCGTTCCGCTCCCCGGCGGATGCGACATCGGCCGCCGCCCCATTGACCAGCATATCAAGGGGATGCGCGCCCTGGGCGCCAAGATCGAAACCTCACACGGTACCGTCATTGCCAAATCGGACGGGCTCCTTGGCAGTGACGTCTTTATGGACATGGTCACCGTTGGCGGCACGATCAACGTAATGCTGGCCGCCACCCACGCCAGAGGCGTCACTACCATCTATAATGCGGCAAAGGAACCCCATATCGTCGACCTTGCCAACTTCCTGGGATCCATGGGCTGCCGCGTTAAGGGCGCCGGTACGGATACCATCCGCATTCGCGGTGCCGAATCCCTCAGTGCCCGCCGTCCCTATGCGATCATCCCGGATCAGATTGAAACCGGAACCCTCATGATCGCCTCTGCCGCCACACACGGGGATGTGACCATCACCGGCTGCATCCCGACACACATGGAAGCCCTGACGGCCAAGCTCCTTGAAATGGGCGCCCGCGTGGATGAAAAAGATGATGCCATCCGCGTCCGCTCCCTCGGTGAGCACCGCTCGGTTTCCTTTAAGACGCAGGTCTATCCCGGATTTCCCACTGACCTGCAGCAGCCGATGAGTGCGCTTCTTTGCACCTGCATCGGCACCTCCCGCGTTGTTGAAAACATCTTTGAATCCCGTTTCCGTCATCTGGCGGAGATGGAGCGCATGGGTGCCAATGTGCGCGTCTATGAGCAGACAGCCGTCATTGAGGGCGTGCCGCAGCTGCATGCCGCCGCCGTTGAAGCCAGCGACCTGAGAGCCGGTGCCGCTCTGGTCATTGCCGGCCTCATGGCCCAGGGCACCACGGAGATTTACAACACCCATTATATTGACCGCGGATACGAACATCTTGAGGAAAAACTGAACTCCCTAGGCGCCGAAATCTCGCGCATTCGCGGATAGGCATGGTCAAAGTTCAGTAATTTTAACCCTTTATTTCGTTTGCTTTTGCCAGTTTCTGCCCCGCTACGGGGCTCTTTCCTTGCCACGTCCATTACTTCGTGTTATAATCCCACACGTTATGTCATTAAGACGTGATGAATACATCTTGGAGGGCCTTTCAATGCCATTGATGAACGAATACAACAAAGATACCATTAAGGAATCCATCTTAAATAAATTGCTTCGCTATTACGGCGTCACCCTGGAGGATGCCACGCCCAAGCAGATCTATGCCGCCGTCGCATCGACGGTCCGCGATCAGATCATGCTCAAATGGCGCTTCGAGAAAGAGGCACGCTTCAATACAAAGGCAAAGCGCCTTTATTACCTTTCCATTGAATTCCTGACCGGCCGCTGGCTGCACAATAACCTGCTCAATCTCTGCTCCACCGAGGAATACGTAAAGGCCTTTGAGGAAATGGGCCTCACCCTGCGCGGCGTGCTGCACGAGGAGCCTGAACCGGCGCTTGGCAACGGCGGTCTTGGCCGTCTTGCCGCCTGCTTCCTTGACTCCCTGGCTACCCTTGACTATCCGGCCATGGGCTGCACCATCCGCTATGAATACGGTCTGTTCCGTCAGCGCATCGTCGACGGACAGCAGGTTGAGGTCCCGGATGATTGGCTGACCTATGGCAATGCCTGGGAAATTCCCACACAGAAGGATGCTGTTCTTGTCCGCTTTGGCGGTCATGTCGTTGAGCAGTGGGCCGATGACATCAATTATGTCACCATTGAGGACACCGAGGATGTCATCGCCGTTCCCTATGACATCCCGATCGTCGGCTATGACAGCGACGTCATTGACCGCCTGCGTTGCTGGTCTGCCGTTCTGCCTCAGAACTTCAATCTGGCCAACTTCTCCGCCGGCGACTACAACGGCTCTACCCGCGATACCGGCTCCATCGCCGCACAGATCTCCAAGGTTCTCTATCCGGAGGACAATACCTATAACGGCAAGAAGCTGCGTCTCATGCAGGAATACTTCCTGGTCAGCGCCACGCTCCAGTATGCCATTAAGGACTTCAAGCGCGTCAATGGCAACGTCATCCGTCTCCTGCCCGAAAAGGTCATTTTCCACATCAACGACACGCATCCGGCCATGGTCATCCCTGAGCTCATGCGCATCCTGATTGATGAGGAGCATCTCTCCTGGGAAGAGGCAGAGGCCATTACCACAAAGACCGTTGCCTATACCAACCACACCATCATGTCCGAAGCCCTTGAAAAGTGGCCGGAGAACATGGTCCGCGAGACCCTCCCCCGGATTTACACCATCATGCAGGAGCTGAATCGCCGTCTCTGCCAGAAGCTCTTTGACTTCTTCCCGGGACAGTGGGAGCGCATCGGCCACATGGCCATCCTGGCCTATGATCAGGCACATACCGCCAACATGTGCGTCGCCTATGCCAAGGCCATCAATGGCGTTTCCCAGCTCCATGGCGACATCCTGAAGCGCAGCACCTTTGCCGATTACTATGCCGTCATGCCGGAAAAGTTCACCGCCATCACCAACGGCATCACGCCGCGTCGCTGGCTCATGCTGGCCAACCCGGCCCTCACCCGCCTGCTGGACGAGTCCATTGGCCAGGGCTGGCACAAGGACCTCAACGAGCTTCAGAACCTCCTGTCCTTTGCGGATGACAGCGCGTTCCTTGATAAGTTTGCTGCTGTCAAGCACGAAAACAAGGAGCACTTCACACACTGGATCAATCGCCATCAGGGCCTCGTTCTGGATCCGGATTCCATGTTCGACGTCCAGGTCAAGCGTCTCCACGAGTATAAGCGTCAGCTGCTCAATGCTCTGCACATCCTTGTCCTCTACAATCGCATCGTCGATGATCCCAATTACACCATGCCGCCCCGCACCTTCATCTTCGGTGCCAAGGCTGCCCCGGGCTACTGGCGTGCCAAGGAAATCATCCACTTTATCAACGTTCTGGCTGCACATATCGCGAAAAACGAGCGTGCCAGCAAGATGCTGCGCGTCGTGTTCCTCAACAACTACAACGTCTCTACTGCTGAGGTTCTGATGCCCGCCTCCGAGGTCAGCGAGCAGCTGTCCACCGCTTCCAAGGAAGCCAGCGGCACGGGCAACATGAAGTTCATGATGAACGGCGCCGTCACCATCGGTACCATGGACGGTGCAAACGTTGAGATTGCCAATCTTGTCGGCCTTGACAACTGTTACATTTTCGGCATGCGCTCCCACGAGGTGGAAGCCCTCTATGCCGCCGGCACCTATCGTTCCCTTGATATCTATGAGAACAATGTCGAGCTGCGCCGTGCGCTCAACATGCTCTTTGACGGCTCCCTTACGCCGGATAACCCGAAGATGTTTGAAGGCCTTTATCGTGCCCTCGTCTTCTCCGACAACGGCGGCATGGCTGATCCGTACCTGGTTCTCAAGGACTTCGGTTCCTATCAGCAGGCACAGGGCCGTCTGATCAATGACTACCAGAATCAGCGTGCCTGGACCCGCAAGGAGATTGTCAACGTCGCCATGAGCGGTGTCTTCTCCTCTGATCGTACCATCCAGGAATACAACGATAAGATCTGGCACCTCAAGCCCCTCAAGAAGGATAAATAATCAGTACAAAAGGCGATGATTCCTGGAATCATCGCCTTTCTTTACAGATGCTAAAAAGGCTGCAGATTCCACACGGAATCTGCAGCCTTTTTCATTGTACAGGATCGATAAACAGGCCGGCTTAATAGCCCAGGAGACTCGGCAGGAATGCCGTCAGCTGCGGCCATACACTGATCGCAATCAGAACGATGACATTGCAGACGACATACGGCGCTGCGCCCTTGAAAATCTCGATAATCGGCATCCGGTTGATCTTATTGCACGCATTAAGACACATGCCAACCGGCGGAGTCACCAGACCAATGGCAAGACCGGTGATCATCATGGCGCCAAACTGCAGTGCGGTGAAGCCGTAGTTCTGCATGACCGGCAGCATGATAGGAGTCAGAAGGAGGATCGCGGGGCTGACATCAATGAACGTACCAATGATCAGGATCAGAACGTCAAACATCAGCGCAATGCCGATTCTCGACACGTTCATATTGATGAAGAATGCGGCAATGATATCCGGAACCTTCTGGATGGTCAGAATCCACGTGAAGATCTGCGTGAATCCGATAATGATCATGACGGAGGAAGAGGAAATCAGCGTCTTCTTGAGCGCAACCCAGACGTTCTTCCATTTCAGTTCACGATACAGGAAGAAGCCTACCAGCAGGCTGTAAAGAACCGCGACACCGGCGCTTTCGCTGGCGGTACAGATGCCGCCGGAAACGCAGACAATGATGAATACCGGCATCAGGAGTGCCGGAATACCGGACAGGATGGCATGCCAGAAGCGCTTTGAGGAGAACGGTTCCGGCTCCGGATGCCAGCCGTTCTTATGGCTGAACCAGAAGACGAGAACCAGCTGCGTGAGTCCGATCAGAATGCCCGGTACAGCGCCTGCCATAAACAGGGCACCGATGGACGCGCCGGATACCATGGCATAGACCACCATCGGGGTCGACGGCGGGATGATCATGCCCATTGTCGAGGAGGCGACGGTGATGCCCGCAGAGGCGGATTTGGGATAGCCCTTTTCCTCCATGGCAGGAATCAGAATGCTGCCCAGTGCAGAGGTGTCTGCGACGGAGGATCCGGAAATGCCGCCGAAAATCATGGAGGCAACAATGTTTACCTCACCCAGACCGCCGTGAATCGGGCGCAGGATTTCCATACAGAAATCAATGATCCGCTTGGTAATTCCGCCCGTGTTCATGAGCTCACCGGCAAGCATGAACAGCGGCATTGCAATCATCAGCTCGCTGTAGACGCCGTTCCAGATGCGCTGGGGCATCATGCTGAGAAACAGCGGCTGAGAAACAGAGAGATATGTAATACAGGATGCGCCAATCGAGAAGGCCAGAGGCACGCCGATGGCTGCAAATACGATGAGACCGATCAGAAGAAATACGATCGCCATAAAACTGCCTCCTCCTTACTGTGCATTTTCAGTCACAGGCTTTTCGCTTTCAAAGGCCGAAAGCGGAGCCGTGATGTGCTCAATGATTTTGATGATGATGCAGATCGCGCAGATGACGCCGCTCAGCGGCATGATTCCGTACATGTAGAACATGGGGATTTCCATGCCCTGGCTGATCTGTGTGCCCATCTTCTGTGCATACAGCCAGGAATAATGAACAAACAGACAATCAACGGCCAGCATGATCAGGCAGTTCAGAACACTGATCCACCGTTTTACCTTGGGATTGAAATGATCATAAAGCATATTGATGCTAACATGCTCATTACGGAGGACATTGAGGCCCAGGGACCAGAATGTGGTAAACGCAAACAGTGTAACATTGAACTCCGAAACCGACTTCCAGCTGAGCGAAAAGCAATAGCGCATGATAACCGTAAAGATCACCAGTACTGCCAGCAGTCCCATGGCTGCAGCACCAATACCGAAATAGATCTTTTCGATTATGTTGCCGATCTTTTTCATAGACTTTTCCTCTCTAAAAAAGGCCGGGACCGAGGGCCCCGACCCATTTTTTATCGTTTAACCGATTATTTGGCAGCCGCTACCAGAGCCAGCATCTCGTCCATTTCTTCCTGCGTGCAGATTCCCTCGTCGACCATCTGCTGATAGACGATCTGGCAGGCATCCTGGAAGGCCTTGAGCTCTTCGTCGGTAGGAATGTAAACCTCAGCACCGCTGGCAATGATCTGCTGCTTTGCATCTTCGCTGTTCTCGTCGATCAGCTGATCATTGTAGTCGCCCATCTCATCCGCGCACTCAGCGATGATGGTCTGGAACTCTTCAGGAAGCTGATTCCACCAGGCGGCGTTTACATAGAACGGGTCCGGATGGAACTGATAGTTTACCTGGGTGAAGTACTTCTGAACCTCATAGAACTTCATGCCAAGAACGTTGACCCACGGATTCTCCTGACCATCGGCGATGCCGGTCTTGAGGCCCATGTAAAGGTCAGCATAAGGAACGGTGGTGGTGGTAGCGCCGAGGGCAACGAAGGTCATGTCGATGGTCTTCATGCCGTTGGTACGCATCTTGAGGCCCTTGAGGTCATCCGGCTTGGTGATCGGATGCTGGTTGTTGGAGAACTGACGATATCCGCCTGCATCACAGAGGTTGATGATGACGGTGCCGGTGCTCTCCTCAGCCTCGGCACAAACCTTCTTTGCAAGGTCGCTCTTAAGAAGAGCAGTTACCTCTGCACGGGTGTTGGTGAGGAACGGAGCGGTGAACATCAGAAGGCGGGGGCTGAAGTCGAACTGGCCGCCGCGCATGCCCTGGGTAACGCCCTGGACAACCTGCTCAAGCATTTCCTTTTCGGTTCCCAGCTGGCCATTGCCAAACACGGTAACCGTCACATGACCATGGGTCTTCTCTGCAACATCAGCAGCGAACTTTTCCATAGAAACATAGCGCGGATTTCCTTCCGGCTGCGCATGTCCAACCAGCATCTCGAACTTTCCGAGGGATGCGAATGGATCATCATCTGCCATTGCGCTGATGCTCAGGCACAGCATCATCGCAGCCAAGAGAACAACTAAGAGCTTCTTCATAATAAGAGCTTCCTCCTTTTATATTGGGCACATCAAATGTACCACTTGTATACATATTACCATAGAACAGAAGCTCTTGCAATCCCCATTTTTTATCTTCTTCACATCATTTCAGGACATTTTTTCTTCCTCACATGATGCCCCTACTTTTTTCGCAAAACTTGTATACAAGTTGTTCCCTTCTCATTGCTTTAACTACATTTTAAGCGACAAAATTCGAAAAGGACTGTGAAAGCCCGGAAAGCAAGGAAATAAAAGGGTTGTAGCCATTTTTTATTTTTTTCGTTTTTTGGGAAAAAAACGACTAAACGACATAATTCCAAG
>JAFUZM010000107.1 GCA_017476605.1 Clostridia bacterium | reverse complement strand
GATTGTCACCTCCCATCAGGCATTTCTGACGGAGGAAGCTCTGAACAACATTGCCGAGACCACTGTCGGCAACATCCTGTCGTATTTTGAAAATGATGGCATCTGCGACAATGAGCTCTGTTATCGTTGTGGCAATATTGAACGGTGCAAAAAAGAACGGAAAGAGAAATGCTTCTGAGAGAAGCCATGTCAAATGTGCAATGGATTTTTCGCTGAAAGGATAGCCTGATCCAAATATCCTTCGGAAGGAAGATACCTGCTGAGGCTGGCTTTGAATACATAAAACACATCCTGCTGACTCATCGTGAGTTCCAGGATGCGTTTTCATGTTTCTATGTCATTCTTCTATGGAAACGGAGGTTAGTCAACAGTGCGATCTAATGTCTTCATACAAATAATATTGTCCACCAATTAAAAGAGGTTTATCTAAACTGGAACACAAGTTATCCCGAATATCAACGGGATAAGAACGCTCCTCAGGACAAACCTTTTTTACATTTTAGCCGAAGTTTGGTATTCGAAGACATCAACGAAATTCCGCAACTTTGCAAAACTGCGGAAAAAAAGTTAAAGTGGCAATAAAATTAAACAAAATTCCGCGGTTTTAAAAATTTGCGGAAAACGATTGAAACTCGGTTTTGAGTGTGATACACTGATTCATGAAGATCTGCAGAAGGAGGTGACCACATTGAAAGGCGGCGAGATTCTGCATTCAGAACAGCATTTTTACTCGATCACGGAGCTTCTTGCTGCGGGGCTGACTTACTACAAGATTAAGCGCCTTCTAGCAGAAGGACGGCTTATCAAACTCAATAATAAGATCTATGAGAACACGTCTTACGAAGGAGAAGAATCTGACTTCGCCTTTGCCGGCGTGTATGCTCCCAAAGGTGTCATTTGCATGATGAGTGCTGCAAGGCATTACGGACTTACCACATTTCTGCCGGAAGGTGTGGATATCGCAATCGAAAGAGATATGAAGATTTCCACTCTCCCGGATTGGCCGCAGGTCAACGTGTGGTATTTTTCGGAGAGACGCTACAGCATTGGAACAACTTCCTCTTCCGATGGCATATGCGACTTTCGAGTGTATGATATTGAAAAGACAGTAGTAGATATTCTCTACTACCGGAACAAGGTGGGCATCGAAGAGACGAAGGAAATCCTGAAGAACTACCTGAGCCGAGAAAATCGAGACTTGATCAAATTGCATCGGTATGCAGATGCTCTTGGTTGTAAAAAAATTCTCGGAACATACATGGAGGTACTGGTATGAGAAGCGTTGCTTCCGTGAAGGACAGACTAAAGAATCGAAGCGTAGAGACCGGAAGAACATTACAGGAACTCTTTACAACCTATGGACTTGAAAGAACAATTTACCGGCTTTCAATCTCAAAGTACGTCGAAAACTTTACACTGAAAGGAGGCGTTTTCCTGTATGCCATTTTTGATGGCAACTATGCAAGAGCAACGACAGACATCGATTTTCTGGCGCAGAGGCTCAGTAACGAAATTGAGGATATGAAAGCTGTGTTTACAGAGATCTTTTCTCTGGAAGCTGATGATCCTCTGAGATTTGATCTAGAAACCCTCACTGTGACACCAATAACAGAATTCAAAAAGTATCATGGTGTAAATGTTTCAATACTGGCGTTCCTCGATAGGACGAAAATTCCAATCTCCATCGACATCGGCTTTGGAGATGTAATTGTTCCCGGAAGGACAGAAATGGTTTTCCCTGTGCTTCTCAGCGATGAAGCACCAAGAGTCTATGCATACTCCCTTGAATCCTCTATTGCTGAGAAGTTTGAAGCCATCGTTTCTCTTGCATATGACAATTCACGCTTCAAGGATTACTACGATATTTATGTGCTGGCTCATGAGCAGACCTTCAATGGAATTGCCCTGTCCGACGCACTGAAGGAAACCTTTGAAAACCGACATACTTCTATGAATGAAATCGTTGCTTTTGAGGATGGCTTTGCAGACGACTCGATAAGACAATCTCGCTGGAAATCCTTTGTGAAGAAGAAAAAAGCGATGCTCCCCATTACAATGGCAGAGACAATAGAGAGCATTCAAGCGTTTCTGCTTCCGGTTGTCGATTCCATTAGAGTGGGAGATGTATTCAACAAAACCTGGGTGTACAAGGATCAATCGTGGATTTAACGCCATACTCATCTGAAAGAGGACACACATTCTGTCCCCGCCTGTGGTTTTAGCCATAAATGATTTCTCTTTGTCTATACGGGGGAGGAGGAAAGTCATTTGAAAATCTATTTTGCCAGATCTATCCGCACTGATCGCACCGATGTTCGTCTTTACCATCTGATGATCGAATACTTGAAGTAAAATCACACTGTTCTAACCGAGCATGTGGGCGACGACTTGTCCCTGCAGGAAGCGACAACAGATGTCGAGATATATACACAGGACATCGCATGGTTGCAGAAAAGTGATGTGGTTATCGCTGAATGTTCCAATTCCTCTCTCGCTGTAGGTTACAATCTGGCCCATGCAGAGAAATATGAGAAGCCCGTCCATATCTTCTACAATACGTACAGAGGAAGTCTTTCTGCCGCTGCAACCGGAGATAGCCACTGTCTTCATACAAAGAATATTGTGCAGATAACTATCATTTTTGCCAATATTGCATTCATTTTAAGTATCAATTTTGCAGAAAAGCTCTGCAAAAACCATAGTTATGTTGAATCAACCACAATTTCTCCTGGGATCAATCTCAATACTGTTCAAAAGGCTTCTCTTTCTCCTGAAGCATTGTATGATGAATGTCACCGCGATTTCCGCTCGAGTAGAAACAGAATCAATCATCCTGCTGAGAATCTTCCTCCTGAAAGATTCCCTCTGTTTTTATTGTGACGGATACAGAAGCCAAAAGGCTTGCGGCCTTGCTCCAAAGAGCACGGCTGCAAGCCTTTGTTCATTTTCGGTTACGCATCCTGGATGCCTGTCTCATCGTTCAGGAAGGATAAGATAATCTGTTGATCCTGTATTGTCTCGTACAGCAGGTACGAATCAGCTCACTGTCATGCGTGACCACCAAGACCGTTATTCCCATGGTCTGAAGCTGCTTAAGAAGGGCCGCTGTCTCCATCATATGGGTATAATCCAGTCCACTGGTAGGTTCATCCAGCAAAAGAATCTCCCGGCCAGAAGCCACCGCACAGGCAATGGCCAGTCGCTGTTTCTGTCCACCGGACAGACTTTGCGGATGACGATTAAGAAATGGTTCGAGATCAAGGCTGCGAAGGATCTTGATCGCAGCTTCCTTTTCATTGTCCGTGTTCTTTGGCAGACTGATCAGGACCTCTTCGAGGACGCTTTCTGTGAACAGCTGATTGCCCGTGTCCTGCATCACCATAAAGCATACCTTTTGCCGTCCCTTTCGATCATATGTCCGCCCTTTGAATGTGAGGATGCCCTTGCAGCTTTTTTCAAGTCCGCAGATGCAGTTCAGCAGGCTGGTTTTCCCAGCGCCATTTCCACCCGTGATCGCGGTGATTTCTCCGCTGGCAAATGTGAGCGATGCGATGTCCACAATCCGGTGCTTTGCCCCCGGGTAGGCAAACGTGAAGTTCGTGAGCGTGATCGGATCGTCCCCGTCACGCAGGAGGGGAAGATCAATGTCCGCCGGTGATTCCTGAGTGATGGTTCTAAGGCCCATGTCTGCAAGGGCCTGAGGGGTCAGTGCTGTTTTCTCCTCTCCTTGGATTTCCCGTATGATCCTTCCGTTTTGCAGGATGAGTGCACGGTCAATCAGATCCCAGAGATAGGCGATTCTGTGTTCGGCGGCAATGATCGTTTTCCCCTGTTTGCGCCATTTGAGGATCATCTCGCGAAGGGCAAGCGTTGCTGCATCATCAAGATTCGCCGAGGGTTCATCCAGAAGGATGATCTCCGTACCGGCGACATCCACGGAGGCACAGGCAATCTTTTGCTTTTCTCCATCCGATAGATGAAAGATGTTTCGATCCATAAGCGATTCGATGCCAAAGCGCTGAACCGTTTCGTCGATTCTCCCGTAAATCTCTGCCTCGGGAAGTCCTCGATTTTCGCAGTCAAACGCCAGTTCACCCGTGGTATCCACATTGTAAAACTGGCTGCGCGGATTCTGAAAGACCGTCCCCACCTGCATTGCCGTATCATACAGCTCCTGGCCAGTGATCGGTTTCCCGTCAATCCGGATTTCTCCCTCTATGTGCCCGGGATAAAAGTGCGGAATCAGCCCATTGATGAGCCGCAGAACAGTCGTCTTCCCACACCCGGATGGTCCGGTCAGCAGGACGAATTCTCCGTTTCGGACAGTCAGACTGACACCCGTAAGACTGCTCCCCTCATCCGCCTGTCTTTCCTCAGTGCCATAGCGAAAACTCACATTGTTGAGTTCTACCATATTCTCACCCCAAACCATTCAAGGATCCAGACCACAAAGACGAGAAGAGCGCCAATGAGGAAAATCCAGTCCTGCACCCGAAACCCGATTCGGCAGATGTTGGTTCGTTTCGTTGGCGCACCAAGTCCCCGCGTGAGCGCCGAAGCGGAGAGCTCTTCTCCGATTCGAACCGTGCTTGTCATCATGGGCACAAGCTGATACTCAAGCACCTGTGTGCCTTTGACTCCGCCAAGATGGATTCCTCTCATCGCCATGGCGCGGCGGATGGATGTCCACTCCGCGCCAATGGTGGGGAACAGACGAAACATGACCGACATGGGGATGGTGATGCTCTGCGGCACATGAAGGCTTTCCATTGCTGAGATAAATTCGCTCACGGAGGTAGTGACAATCAGATATTCGCCCATGACGATCGTAACAACAAAGCGCGTCAGAATGCCACCACACATCAGGGCAATATAATTGAGAATGCCCGGCAGATACGGCATGGCAAGCAGAAGTCCATATCCGATGACGAGCATCAGGATACCTCTTGCAAAGCTTTTCAGTTGTCTTTCAATGAGAAGCAGCAGAAACGGGACAAGGGATAATACCGTTTTGACCGGTTTCAGCTGTTCTCCGCCGATTCCGCCCATGACAAATATCGCAAGTACAAGGACGAGCGCAAG
>JAFUZM010000106.1 GCA_017476605.1 Clostridia bacterium | reverse complement strand
GGTATCCCTTTCCCAATATCCGTGTCCGGCTTTGAACGCCTGCATGAGCGTGGAGCCTTCGTCCAGCGTGATGCCGTTTTCATTCAAAGTTTGGAGCAGGTTTTGTAGATCCTCATAGGTATAGTTTTCTTGCTCATTGCTCTGTGCCACCGGTACAGCAACCTGTTCCACAATTTCTTTCGGTGACAGCAGCGCAACGGCCAGTGCCGCAACCGCAATCAGCAGCAGCACAATGACCAAAACCATGCTCAGTGTCAGTTTCTTTTTCATCGGTTTTATCTCTCCCTTCTCAGCGTTCATGATCCGCTGAGCCAGGAAAGGATTCTCCTGCAGACCGGAAAGACGCCGATCCACAGCATTCTGGAAGATCTCTCTTTCTTCAGCTTCACGCATCGGAATCCCTCCTTTCCAGTAATCCGCGAAGTTTGTCTCTTCCCCGTTTCAGCCGTCCTGTGACGGTTGACTGGGACACGCCCAGCGAATCCATGATTTCCTGTATGCTGAATCCCTGATAGTAAAACAGCAGAATCACTTCGCGCAGTTTGATCGGGAGCCGCATGACGGCTGTGATCAGTTCTTCGTCTCTTTCTTCAAACGGGACCGCTGCTTCAGGCAGCATCTCCGGTGTAATCCGACGGTCAAAATGCCGAAACCATCCGGAATGATTCATATCGTAGCAGGTATGAATGGCAATCTTCATGATCCAGGTCTTGATGCTGCTCTGGCCATGAAAACCATCCAATCCCCTGTACACCTTTACAAACGTTTCCTGTACAGCGTCCTCAGCCAGTGTCTTGTCGCACAGGTAGAGGAAACACATCCGCAATACAGATCCCTGATACTGCGCTACCAGTTCTTCGAAATTCGGGTTTTTAGCTTCGTCAGGGCCCTTGACATTGCTCATGTGCTTTCACCCCCTTCGCTAATACAGACTGTTGAGCGGAAAGAAATATTTCATTCCTCAGAAAAACTCATAATTGTACTTATTTTCAAGCTCCCGCAAGGAAACAAGCCTTGCGGGAGTCTACTATCAATAATACCTCAGGTCACTTTCCCGGTCTTTCCTGAATTGCGTCCTCTGGAATTTCTCAATGATTACCGCCTGTCCTGTTTTTGCATCCATTACCACACGATAGTTTGGTGAATCATGTGTTTCTGCCTCAATAAATTCAGCAAACACAAATTTCCACACATTTCCATCATAAAGCTTTCCGCTGATATCAAATGCTTCGCAGAGCGTGTAGTACCTTGACATCTGAGCATCAGGTATCTGATACTTTTCCATGATCAGGTCTCTGGCAATGCTGACTGCATCATCATGCTGAAGTTCGTCTGTGTCAGGAATACCATAAGCATAATACAGAGTCATGCCGACTTCTGTGTCCGTTTCCAGTGGAACTTCATTGATCCATGGCTGCATATCCTGCCAATAGGCTGCTTTCACATCATAAGGCCAGTACCAGAAGAATCCGCCGTTATCTGCTTGTGCGTCAAAGTATTCCAGGTATTTCTTCAGATAATCCGGTTTTTCCTTTTCCCTCTGGAGAGCCCTCTCCAAAGCAACTGCTTTTTCTTCAAGTGACGGCTCATTGATATCAGGATCGCTGATGACCTGACCATTCTGATCGACAATACAGGTATAGACTCTGCCTACATAAGAATCAGAACCTTCCTTGAATACCTGAAACTGAATGAACCATCTTCGGTATTCAGGGCGAACATTGGTAACATACATGTCAGCCACCACACGTCCCCGTTCCAGAGCATCATCCTGAAGCTTGTAAACCCGAAGAACCGCTTCTTTTGCAATAGCAACAGCTTCCGCTTCAGGCAGATCATCGGATGTTGGATCCACTAAAGTATCATCTGCCTCGTTGTGCGGCTTTGACCGGTCCGATTTCTGCTGCCAAACACGTTCTTCCGGTGTAAACGTATCCGGATTCTGAACATCCACCTGGAAAGTTACTGTTTCTATCGGCACAGAAATACGGTATGCGCACAGGGTGTAGGTGTCCGAAAAATTGCTTCTGCCGAGAGAGCCGGTCTGTCTGTAAAGACCTTTCTCCTCGTCGACACTGTACCCGCTGAAATTACCCGTAATTCCTTTGGAAAGGGCGACCGGTTCATCGCCATCCTGCGTTGCTTTCACAAATCGGAATTCCGGCTGAAGCGTTACAGTGTGATCAGCGTCAGGGTGATCATCAAAAATAGAATGATACAAGGTCGCATCTGTCAGAGAATAATCAATTTGATATTGAATCTCCTGAGGAAGTACCACGAGCCGGACTTGATCCACCTGTACGCCAATGGATGGAAACAGAACAGGGGTTGTGTTTACAAGAATAACTTCTTCACCGGACATGGCCGCATGAAAAGTTCTCTCCATGTGGACGTATTCGCCATGATCATAATCCATGGACTCCTCGTCATGCATATCTTTCATGGGTACCATCCACACGTTGAACCATAGTGTTCTCTCTTCCTTCAGACTACCTATTGAAATATCGAGCTGGCCGGTATAGATTCCTGTTTCTTCGTCTAATATGCCATTGCTTCTACTGCTCGTTTCCCCGATAGTATCCGTATCCGATCCCACATCGATATCCACTTGCCATCCGCTTGTATATCCACCTTCGTCCCACCGATCAAGAATGGTTCTGCCATCCTCCAGCATTTCTTCAATGTCAGCGTTCAGACGCGTCTGAGCATACCAGTATTCATCCAGAGGTTTGTCAAAGAGCAACAGTTCCTTGCTCCTTGGGATCACATCATAAACGATATGGCATGTTTTTCCGTCGTACAGCGCTTCCCGGAAACGGACGGTAAAATGTTCCGTTTCTTCCACAGCCAGGTCATGCTCGATATACTGCCCGGCATCCTCCGGAATCTCTACGTTATCCCGGGTATCTTTCCAAAAATCCATGAGTCCAAAACCATTCGTGATGGCTGCTGCCAGTGCTGTCGCCGCAATCAGCAGCATCACAATTGCCAGTACAAGGCTGTATGTAAGCTTCCTTTTCACTTTTGTTCCTCCTGTCGCGTTTTCAAAGAATTGATCCCGCTGCCAGGAAGTCGTATTCAGCCCGGAAAGCTCCGCATTCAGCGAATGCTGAATCCGCTGTTCCAATCTGTTATCCTTCATAAGTCACACCTCCCGTCAGCGATCCTTTCAGGAGTTCTTCCGCTTTTTTCAGCCTGCGATGCACTGTTGACGGGGATGTGTTCAGCGCATCGGCTGTTTCCTGCATCGTAAGCCCCTGAAAGAAATGGAGAAGAATGACCTGTTTGTATCTGTCTGACAGATCCATCACCATGAGTGTAAGAGTACGATCCTCCGGCTCCACGGCAATCAGCTGCGGCGGCAGTTCATCCAGAGCTTTGCTCCGATCCACATGCCGGAACCAGGCTGTACGCCTGTAATCCTTGCAGGTATTAATTGCTATGCGTAAAAGCCATGCCTTTTCATTGGAGATGCCTTTCCGTTCATAATCATCCATGTGTTTCCAGGCTTTGATCCACGTGTCCTGTGTCGCATCCTCAGCCTGGGTCTGATCGGACAGATAGAGAAAACAGGTCCGCAAAATCGAATCAGAGTAATCTTCGATCCATTGATTTAGTCTCTGTTCACGGATCATGCTGGGTACCGCAGCACGTTCCATCGCCGATCACCTCCCTTCACCTATACTGACGAGGGGATACATGGATTTCTCCCACCTGATTCAAAATTATTTTCAAGGTGGCCTATTTATTGCCACCCATTGTTATACACGTTTTCATGCTCTTAAGCCACACCGATTTCTGTTTTATAGAAAGTGTGTCTGTCCGGCAAAACGTTCACATCGAGCAGTACATGCAGATCGCGGCATAAGGGCCCGGAAACACGAACTCCCACGGGGTAATGCGCCTCGTGGGAGTTTTTTGTGTTACGCTTCTTTTCTTCGTGTAAGGAACATCTGCCAGGCGATGGTAAGCAAAGCATAAATGGCAAGTGCTACCAAAAGTATGCTGAGGAGATCCCGATCCATAAAGAAGCTTGTGGTCTTCATTCCTTTCAAAAGAAGATGCGACAGAATGTAAGAAACTGGTGCAAAGAATAGTTGGCGCGGAATCCAACTATATGTCCAATTCCTCAGAATTCCCCAAGCCAGTCCGCATACTCCGGCTGCTACAAGTGCAATCATAAGATAATAGGCCAGCGCAAGACGCGGAAGGATTTCCACACCACCTTTCATTGGCGTGCCCCACAGTAATGTTTGTGGTTGCTCAAGCCCATAGATCAGGCGATCAGGTACGGGGAAGATGGTTGATTCATAATATGACTGAGCAAGATTATCAGAATGCTGATTTGTACTTAAAGCCTGAATAAACAAGGTATGTGTGCCGTCATCATCAACCACAATGTGTTCTTGAAATCCATTAACGATGCTGTTCACGTTAAGAACAAGGCCCTCGTCTGTATGTTTAGCAGTATAAGGCGCTGTTGTTGGCGAGGGAGTAACGGATTCGCTGGTTTCAGCATCACGCTCATCAACGACCACATCTTCAGGTTGGTACGTTTTTACTCCGACAATCTCAATTAATCCGTCCTGCCAAGGTACCAACTGAATAGCCATTGTGCGGAAAAAATAGGTATAAACTCCAACGAAAACGATCAGCGCTGCCAGTGCAGCGGCGTAAAGGCGCTTTTTTCGTATCTGTCTCTTCAAATTCTGAAGCGGTTTTACGGTATCAACAGGATTCTCTGCTGGAACGTTCATCTCAGAGAGTTTTGCCCGGCAATCAGCGCACTCATCCAGATGTTCTTCAATCAGAACCCTGGTTTCCTGCTCGACCATGTTTTCCGCGTACAGCGGCAGCAAATCACGTGTAACGGCACAGGGCAGTTTCATGATCATTCCTCCATTTTTTCTTTAATCTTGGTACGCGCTCTATGAAAGACTACGCACGCCCAGTTTTCCGATTTGCCGAAGAGCTCTCCGATATCCCTGAAGCTTAGTTGACCTAAAGTTCGGAGTGTGAATACCTCCCGATAGGGCTCGTCCAAGTGATGGAGCAGTCGATGGATGCGCATGCTTTCATCCTGACGCACAATCGCTTCTTCCGGCCCGATGGACGGGTCTTGAAGCAGTAGCGCGTCATCAATCGGCTGATGCTTCCTTATCCGTTGCTCTGAAAGCCATAGATTTTTGGCAATGGCACAGAGCCAGCTTTTCAGGCTGCTCTTTCCCTGAAACTGATCCAGAGTTCGCATTGCCTTAAAGAAGGTTTCCTGGGCGATCTCTTCAGCAGTCTGCGGATTTCCGGAGAGTGAGAGCGCATAACGATAAACCGAGTCGAAGTAGTCTTGATAGATCTGATCAAAAGAACCAGGCTGCATAGAGCTCTCAACCCCCTTTCACTTTATTAGACGCAGAACTTGAAGAAATCTTACAAATATTTTTGATGTGGCTTTTTTGATGCCGCCCCACTGTTATACACGATTTCCGGCCCTTAAGCCATTCCTATTTCTTTCAGATTCAATCAACTCATGAAAATGGCGGAATCATTGCCAAAAATGAGGATCCCCACGCAGCCAATGTATGCCACGTGGGGATTCTTTTGTTGTTATATCAATTTACCGGAAAATCGCATCAATTGTATTTCCGTTGATTGCGTTAAACTCTGCCCAGCTCGTGTATTCTTCTCCACGCCCTTCTTCTTTAAACAGTACCTGCCAGACTGGAGCAAACACCATACCATCCTGTTTGTTTTCAGCGCGGACTGCTACATAGGTCAGCGCCACTCGTTCAATAGAGCTCACCTTGATGTCATTCCGTGACTTGGCAGCTTCCGCATAGAGAAGGGCCACAGCTTCCTCGGGAGAGATCAGTTTCTCAGGGGTGTACACTACTTCACCGCGATTATACGTGCTGACAATATTGGCATAAACAATACCACGGCTGGAAATGAACAGTGTGATTTGATGTCGCCCGTCGCTGACATTATCTACGCCCAGAGGGGTATATACCAGGAAATATCCTTCGTCTTCTGCCGTTGCGGCGGAGTAATCCTGACGCGGCGCGTTGCTGTAGCCGTCGCCTTCAAACCAGAACTGGTTATATGCATCTCCCAGGGTACGAATCCGGTCAAGGCTCAAATCCAGTTTCCATGCCAATTCATAGCCATGAAGTCCCATCTTTTCAAAGAGTGCTTCCGCTGTATGCTGCGCATCCTCCAGAGAGAGATGTGTCAGCTGATCATGCTCAAACACAACACCTTTTGTAAAGTCTTCATGTCCCGAGTGAACCTGACCGGCCATTAGCGCGATTCCCTGTGAAAGTGCCTGCCTAGGCAACATCATCGGTTTTACATCCGGGTTGTAGGTTTCCCGTTCTTTCCAGTTATAGTCGAACAGTTCATCCGTGTATTCCGCATACCAGACAGCCTCCGCACTGTATGAAAGTTCCGCATGGTCGTTGAATGTCAGGCTGATATCTTTTTTTGCTACTTTTCGTTCTGCTATCCCGCTCTGATTGAACCATTCTGGCCGCACCGTGACCATGAAGTCGTTTTCAATGGCCTGGTAGACAGGCAGCGTGCCGGTTTCCCGATAAGATGCGGGAACAAGGATCTCATAACCATTCTGCGGTACAACTTCTGCAGAAACTTGTACTGGCTTTTCCGGTTCAGCGGTTTCCTGTATAACTACCGGCTCAAAGCTCACTGTCCAAGTCTGAGGCTCCACTTTATCCTCTTTAACCATTCCGGTCTCTGTCCATTCGTCCACATCAATTGACAGTTCCAACTGATAGGTTGTACCGTCTTCCAGCGCATATCCACCGGTTTCAAAGGAGAAAGTGATGCTTCCGTCTTCGTTTCGGAGATTATATACACCAACATCTCCGGAATTGACCATGGAACCATTGTCCACTCCAATTCTTTGTGGATAGCAGTCAATGGAAAGCATTCTCCCACCTGTTTCCTTTGCCCGGCGAAGCAGAGACTGCGCTTCATCACCATGAATTACTTCCTCCAGTTCCCATCCATCCACAAGATCCATAGGAAGCAAGACATCCTTTTCGTTTGTCACACGAGCTGTGCCTACGCCATAAATCCCACGGTCGCGATAGACCACTTCATCCAAGGTGAAATCGACACCACCCAGGGTGACGGTTTCACCGATCCGGGCGATTTTTCCACCCTGAAGCCAATCACCGTAATCACGGTTCCAGTGCTGCCCGAAAAACTCAGCAACCTGTGAAGAAAACAGAGCATAAGCCGTTCCCATCACAGCAAGTATTCCTACAATGCTCATTACCAGAGCAAGTGAAATTTTCCTTTTCACAGGTTCTTCTCCTTTCGCGTTTGCAAGAACCCGCTGCGTGAGCCATGGATCCTCCTGCACATGCGATAAAGAATTACTGACTGCTTTCTGGACTCTTTCCTGTTCCTCATGCAGGTTCATGATCATCACTTCCTTCCAAAGCAAAGCGCAGTTTTCTTCTTGCACGGTTTAGCCTGCTGCCGACTGCCTGCCGGGAGATGCCCAGGGCATCAGCAGCTTCATCATATGTCATTCCTTGCAGCCAGCAGAGCAAAGCCACTTCTCTCAGCTTAATTGGAAGATTCATGATTTCTTCTGTAATCTCATCGTCTTCCTTGTCAGCCGGAGCCTGTCGCTCTGCAAGTTTATCCAGCGTAACGGAACGGTCTACGTGCTTGAACCATCCTGTCCGATATATGTTTTTGCAGCAATTGATAGCGATTCGCGTCAGCCATGTCTTCTCGGATGATTCAGCTCGATATTTGTCCAAGTTCCGATACGCATTGATGAAAGTTTCCTGTACCGCGTCCTTTGCCAATTCTTCATCATGGAGATACATGATGCACATACGAAGCAGAGGAAGCTGGTACAGGGTTACCATGTGCTCAATTCTTTCTTCTTTACTGTCCGGGCCCTTGACAGTGTTCATGGCAACCTCACCACCTTTCACCTATTAGACACAGAATATCATGAAAAACGCAACATCAGAGAAAGAATAATTTTAGGTGGCTCTTTCGATGCCACCCCATTGTTATACACGATTCCGGCCCTATGCAATACCGATTTCTATCACTTAGTACCATAAGCGGATCGTGGCATAAGGGCAGACACAAAGACTCCCGTAGGGTCAATGAACCTTACGGGAGTTTTCGATGTTATCGCTTAATACTCTTTACCAGCAGAAAACAGTTTCAGGAGGATTTCTGGATTATCCAGATTGTAACCCCACACGGTCATATATTCATATTGATAACTCCGGTCATCGGATTCCTCCAGGTTATTGTTCAAAGGGAGTTGTTTCAATCTGACAGGATGGCTAAGCCTTCGCTGCATGATCAAACCATCTGGATAAGCAGGATCCTCTGCCAGAATCAGTAAAGCGTCAGACATGCCTTCGATGGTTATTTCTCTTGCAGATTCACCTTCTCGGAGCATAAGTGGCTCTTCGTAAGCTCTGTCGCGTAGTTCGGATCTGAAAATGAAGAAGGTTCCATCTTCAAAAGCAATACCCAGGTCGTATCCAGTAGCGACAGCGCTTGATTCATCAATCAGAAACCTGTTATAACACATTGATCCGGATTGGCCATTTTTGATTTGGTCGTATTTCCCATAGGCTTTGCATTCCATGAAAACTTTCCCATAGCAATTGGTTACTTTTCCTTCCGGCAATGTTACAGGCGTAATCAGATGCTCGATGCCATGCATGTATTCAGCAAACCATTCGAGGGACGAGACCGGTATTTGTTTCTGATGGAGTTCGCTGCATTTTATGCTGCCATCATCGTTATTGTACCAGGCAAAGGCAGTTTCTTCATTTGGAATTTCGCTGATAAATGAATGAAGAGAATCAGTACGCCAATCCTCAGCTCCAGATTGTACAGCATCTGAATCGGGTGCTTGTGTCAATTCAGCCGTTCGTGTGACATCGCCCTTCCAATTGATGACTTGATATAAACCGGTGACTGCTAATGCTGCAGTCGTCAGCACCAACAGAAGTGAAACAACCAGTATCACACTGACGGATAGTTTCTTTTTCACTTTTCCTTCTCCTCTCTCTGACGCGATGATGCGCTGCGCAAGCCAAGGATCAGCCTTCATGTCAGAGAGATGACGGTCAAGCGACTCACGAAACTCGTTAGCGTTTATTTTATCATTCATCAAGCTCTCTCCCTTCCAACAGATTCTTCAGTTTCTCCCGTCCTCGTTTCAGTCTGCCCGATACAGAGGAGTGTGAGATGTTCAGTGCATCTGCTATTTCGTTATTGTTCAATCCCTGGTAATAGTGCAGAAGGATTGCTTCCCGCAATTTGCGGGGCAGTTTCATGACTGCCGCTGCCAATTCTTCATCGCGATCAATGATTGTATTGGCTGATTGATCAGGGAGCATCTCTGGTGTCACATGTCGGTTCATGAAACGGAACCAACCTGAATGATTGATGTCATAGCAGGTATGCATGGCTATCTTGAGAATCCAGGTCTTTTCACTGCTTTCTCCCCGGAATGAATCTATCGTTCGATACACCCTCAGAAACGTTTCCTGCGTTGCATCCTCTGCCAAAGTTTTATCGCAGAGGTAGAGGTAACAGGTGCGCAGAACCGATTCCTGATATTGATCCACAAGCCGTTCAAATCTCTGATCGTGATTCGGAGCAGTGTCAGGGCCCGTAACATTGCTCACGTGTTGATCACCTCCTACACCCATATAGACTGACGAGAAAGAGAAAATGTCGTATTCTGCAATAATTTTCGGAGCTTTTTTGGGTGGGCGGCCTTTTCGCCGTTACTCCATGTTATACACGTTTTCAGGCTCTTAAGCCACACCGATTTCTGTTTTTATAGAAAGTGTGCCTGTCCGGCAAAGCATTCATATCAAGCAGTACATGCAGATCACGGTATAAGTGCAGATAGAGAGACTCCCGCAGGATGAGCCTTGCGGGAGTCATTGGGGTTACTGGAACGAAGCATCAATCAATGTGCCATCAATGGCATTGATTAAAGCATATCGTTCATATCCCTGTTGGGATGCCTTCTGATCTTGGTAAACAATCGCCCAGGTTGGGACAAACACCATACCGTTTTCAGCATTAGCAGCACGCACAGGTTCATAAGTCAGAATAACCCGCAGGATGGTAATTGTTTGTTCATCTGTCCCATAACGTGACTGATTGATTTCTTTGTTGAATTTGGCAATTGCTTCTTCATGAGGAATCAGTTTTTTCTGGGACTCAACGGGTTCGCCCATATTAAACTGATTGCGAAGATGCGCAAATACGATACCACGGCTATTC
>JAFUZM010000105.1 GCA_017476605.1 Clostridia bacterium | reverse complement strand
GGGGATCGGGCCATCAGATCCCAATAGATCAGGCGATACATGGCTCAGCATCCATAAATGAGTTGAAAAGCCTGATAATGGGTTTCTTCGCCACCTTATACAATAACGTGCCTGCCGCGCTTCCGATAAGTGGCCCCAGAAAAGGTATGGGGATGAAACGCCTCCCGAGTTCGGTTGATATAGAACTTACCGCTGCTGACGCACATGCATGAAACGCACGCAGAACGACCTGGACAGCCTTCAGGTGCTTTCGGTCATTGAACGTTACAGTAATGCGCTGGAACTGCTCGATGATTACGATCATCAGACAATGAAGCGCCCAAAGGGAACGGAAGCAGCGTATGTGCTGACCTATGAGGAATGCCGCCATGTGATTGACCAGATGCGCTTTGGAAATGTGATCCTCTCATATTTCTACTGAACAATTTGTCAATGTTTGCGCAAAGTTTTCACTATTACTGAAAACCATGATGTTTTTGTACAAAGTTTGCAATGGAATAGCTCACGAACTGTAGACGCATTATTGGATATGCTTTTCCAGTAAGCACTCAAGTATTTCTTTCTGTGAATGATATATTTCCGATAATATTCAAGCATATTTCCGATTAGCTTGACTAATTTCCTTTTCTGACCTATAATAACAATCGAAAGATAAGGGAAGGTAGTGCATTCAATGGTCAACATGATCAACGCAAAAGACGCTGCTATTCGCTGGGGTCTGACAGATCGTCGCATTACAGGTTTATGTCGAAGCGGAAAGATACCGGGCGCAATCAAAAAGGGCGGGCTCTGGTTTGTGCCTGAAGACGCACAGCGTCCCACGGATGGGCGGGTGCGCACGGGAGCATATAAGAAGGCAGAATCCAGAAAAAAGCTGCCTCTTCCCGTTGGCATTTCTGACTACCGTATCGCATCAACACAGTATTATTATGTGGATAAAACACTCATGATCCGGGATTTCCTGGATGAGAGGCCAATGGTTTCACTTTTTACGCGCCCGCGTCGGTTCGGCAAGACGCTAAACATGGATATGCTGAGAACTTATTTTGAAATATCTGACGAAGATACTTCTGCTTATTTTCGAGATAAAGCGATTTGGCGGGCAGGAGAATTCTATCGGTCTTATCAAGGCAAGTTTCCGGTTGTTTCTGTAACTTTTAAAGACATCAAATGTGAGACGTGGGGGGAAACACTCGAAAAGCTGGCAGAAGTCATTGGAAATGAATACGCACGGCACGAGGTACTGCTCGAATCAGAGCGCTGCAATGAGGTGGACAAAGGATACTTTCGCAGAGTGATGGAACGCACTGCTACGTCAACGGAATTGACCAGCGCCTTTATGACGCTGACTAAGATGCTGCATGAGCATTATCAGACGGCCCCGATCATGATCATTGATGAGTATGATACACCGATTCAGCAGGGACACACCAAAGGATTCTATGATCAGGTGATTCTCTTTATGCGCAATCTTTTTTCAGGTGGCCTGAAAGACAATAGTCACTTGTCTTTTGGTTTCATGACAGGGATTCTCCGGGTGGCGAAAGAAAGCATTTTCAGTGGTTTGAATAATCTGACTATCAACTCCATATTGGACAAAAAATACAGCGCCTACTTTGGCTTTACAGCAGATGAAGTTCGATCCATGGCAGCATACTATGGTGCGAGAGAACGTTACGAAGAAATCTGCGAATGGTACGACGGATATAGATTCGGTGGAACGGAAATCTTCAACCCCTGGTCGGTCATCAATTATTTCCGCAATGACTGCCACCCTGGCGCATATTGGCAGTCCACGGGCAGTAATGAGATTATCGGAGAAGTGCTCACTGAAGCCGGCGCTGATATTTATGAACGTCTGCAGTCGGTTTTACAAGGAGAGTCTTTCCTGACTTATATCGATACAGATGTGATTTATCCTGAAATACGGCGTAATCCATCATCAGTATATAGCTTTCTACTGGTGGCGGGATATCTAAAACTGGTGAATGCAGACGAAACCTTTACGAATGGATTGATGTGCGAGGTGGCACTCCCAAACCGAGAAATTGCTTTTGTGTACAAAAAAGAGATACTGGATCAGTTGACGGGAATTGTACCGCCTGCAGTAGCAGTATCAATTCAAGAGGCTCTCTTTTCTGGAAACGAGAGAGCGCTACAACAAAGTATCGGAAAACTACTGCTGGAGAGCGTCAGTGTTTTTGATACAGCAGGCGAAAACTTCTATCATGGTCTGGTGCTCGGCCTCTGTGCCATGATGGATAATAGGTATCATGTTTATTCCAATCATGAATCCGGCGATGGCAGGTATGACATATCATTAATACCCAAAGTGAAGACTTTGCCAGGGATATTGATTGAACTGAAAGCGGCAGGGAAAAATGGGCACATCGATTTGAAACAACTTGCCCAAACTGCGCTTTCGCAAATTGGAGACAAACGATATGAAACAGAGATGGTTTCTCTGGGAATAACGACGATAATTCGTTACGGAGTCGCTTTTATGGGCAAAGACGTCGAGATAGCAATATCGTAATCATCTTGTTTTGATGAACGTGATACGGAAAATCCGGAATCCGAGATTTCATCATGATCCGTCCTGTGATCGCGGATGGGTGTTCAAGGAGCGTCCGCGCCATTTTGAGCACGGGTGTTCGCGGGTCGGAGGCATGCAAATGCAGCTCGGGGAGCAGAAGAAGATCCCGCAAACTGGTTTTTTGATGTATTACCATTTTTCTGCTTGTCTTCTGCGAAAAATGGAATATAATATAGTTAGAGGCGGCTAACAATTCTGCCTCCAAGTGTCTGGAACCCATGATGCGAGGTGCTGTAGTGAGAGGTTATTGTTCTGCACAGGAAACAGCAAAGCGATGGGGTATATCTGTGCGCTGGGTGAATCAGTACGCATTAGACGGAAGAATTCCAGGCGCGGAGCGGCTGGGCAGATCCTGGGCGATTCCGGAAGACGCCGCTGCGCAACGCCCTGACGGCAGGCTGGATCAGCATCGGGAACCTGTGGATGTTCGGCGGGCTGCTGATCACGATGAAAAAGGCAAAGGGGATACCGGTATGAAGAATTATATAAAGAAAGGGCAAAAACTGCCCCTGTACGGCGTCGGTCCGGCGATTGTGTTTGGAATGGGGGCGGTTACCGCCATCGGAATCATCTTGTTCGCCTATGTCTGGAAAATTGGCTTTCTGGAAACCCCGTGGGTGCTTCTCTGTCGGATGGCCGGAGTGCTGCTGATTGGGTTGGGGCTGGCTGTCTGGTTCATCGGGGCGCTGCGGTCCGACATGGACGCAAGCATCGCGGAGAACCGACTGCAGACCGGAGGCATCTATGCCTGGATGCGCAATCCCATGTACAGCGGCTGGTGGATGCTGTTTGCCGGTATCTGTCTCCAGTGGCATAATGTCTGGGCCCTTGCGACCGTTCCTGTGAACTGGATGATCCTGACGGTCACCCTGAAGCTTACAGAGGAGAAATGGCTGCTCAACCTATACGGGCAGGATTATGCAGACTATCTGAAACGTGTTCACCGCTGTATCCCCTGGCCGCCCCGGAAAGCATGAGGAGAAATGAAGATGAACCGTGTGCGGAATCGCCCTTCCGTGATTCCTGCAAGGGGGAGACCGTCATTTGTATGTCGCTTGGGCAAGGAGGTTTGTGATGAAAAACAAGGTATTCAGGATTGATTCCGACGGCTTTAACGGCGCGTGGTATCCGGCTCCCGGCCAAAGCGGCAGAGGGCTGATCATCATGCTGGGCGACAGCTCGGAGGATTACATGGCCCGGACCGCGGCGAAATGGCTGAACCGGCAGGGCCTTCATGCGATGGCCATGTCGCCGGACAAAAAGGACTACGGCCACCACAGCTATCCGCTGGAGCGGTTTGGCAAAGCCATCGCGTTCATGAAGGCGCAGGGCTGTGAAAAGCTCGGCGTCGTCGGCGCTTCCACCACCGGGATGCTGGCGCTGCTGGCGGCATCTTACTATCCGGAGCTGTCGCTGACGGTCGCGATTTCTCCTTCGGATTTTGTCATGGAAGGCTTTTACCGCGACGGCAAGGACGGCGCGACGGAGCGGCCCGGTGACAACGAGTCCTCCGTGTCCTGGCAGGGCAAGCCACTGCCTTTTTTGCCCTACGCCTATCGGCATCCGGAATACTGGCAGAAGATCCAGGAGGAATCCAAAGCGGGAGGCGACAAGGTCGCTTCGCGGAAGCTGTTTGACGAATCCGAGAAGCGCCATCCCATCCGGGAGGAGGAGCGGATCAAGGTGGAAAACATCCATGGAAAGCTCATCTTCATCGGCGCGGAGGACGACGTGCTGTGGGACACCTGCAGATACATCCGCCGGATGGAGAAACGCCTTGGCTCTCTGCCGCATGACAGTGACTTTGAAAGCTGGCTCTATGTGCATGGGACGCACTTCGCTTTCCCTGAATCCATGCTGAAGATGATGCTGCCGGTAGGCTCCGGACTGCTGGTTTCCTATATGTTCAGGGCAGGAAAAGAACACAAAAGAGAATGCAGGGATACCCGGATCGACATTGACCGGAGGCTGAAACAGACTTTGACGGATTGGTGAACGCGGATTGCTCTGTCCTGTCAGGCAATCCGGACAAGAACGGAGGATGGCCCCATGCTTGTGATAAAACTTCTTTGGGAAGGTCTTGGCCTTGACTTTCTGCTGTACCTGATGGGACACAGTGACATCAGCGTAACGATGAACACTTACACGCACCTGGGACTGGAAGATGCTGCCGAAGAAATGAAAAGGTTGGGTGAGATTGTTTCAGTATAATATAACCAGCAGGCAGGACTTAGAGCCTGTCTCGGGCTGAGAAGCGGATGCCGTTCCAGGTTGCGGTGTCAGGTGGAGCCCAGGGGGGTTACGTGGGAACCACTACCTGGATAGGCCGTAAGGCTGAACGAAAACACGTATCTGAAAGCGCGGTGTGACCGCGCTTTCGTTGTTACAGGGAGGAAAATGCTTTGACTTTGTTGGATGCCGCTCGAGCCTATCAGGAATTGATGAAATACAGATATGTTTTCCTGCTGGGCCATAAAGGTATAGCGGAAACTCTGACTCTGGAATTCACAAAGGAAGCGTTCCATCATCTTGCTGGACTGCATAAGATTGGGATTGCACGTATCAGAAACAAGAAATATGCTTTGGATTTTATTCTGGAAAGCAAAGATGTTCCGAAGATAGAATCCAGAGATGTGTTGATTGATCGTTGGGAGTGCATATGCAGATTAAAAGAAATGATAGAGTCGAATAGAATTGTTTTCAGGATGCAGAAGAGAGAATTCCCCAGTTCGCAGTTCAAGGCAGATTATCTGATGACCAAGGAGACATGTGTTTTTTTCATAAAGGATAACGGGCCATTAAGCATTTTTACTGCCAGAGACGATCAGCTAAAAAATGCGGCTCGCAATCTGAAACTGACTACATGAAGATTGACCGTGAAGAAATCAACAGTGGAGTAATAGAAACGCTGGTAACTGTTCAGTCGTGACTTAAAATCCTTGCAGCATCGCCAGTGCTGATCCTCGATGAAGCGACAGACAGGCATCAAAAGAAGAGATGCCGTGTCTGACAGCAGTGGAGATAAAACTCAGCGCCCTGGCAAATTGTTCAGCACCTTTTGTGGAACGGAAGCATCCCGACACTTTTTCCTTGATCCGAGCGAACCTGATCGCCTGCTCAGCCGCGTTATTCGTGTAAGGCACTTTCCAGTCCGTGGCGAATCTCAGGATATCC
>JAFUZM010000104.1 GCA_017476605.1 Clostridia bacterium | reverse complement strand
CGTGATGATCCAAAACCTGAGGGCGCAATTCCACTCCGCCCTCTTAGCGATTCTCTGAAGGATGACCACAACAGTATTGATTCGTATGCTCGCTTTGATGAAGCCGGAGAAGGCGAGGACAGGACTCAATGCAATTCTCTGGAGAGAGATTCTGATCGCGTTCCGAGCGAAGCACTCAGCATGTCTGAACAGTACAGCGACGATTTTCAATATGGGATGCCGCTCCATCCCCATGACATTCTCCCGGAACAATCTTTTGAGGAGACTTCGGAGAATAGGTCAAGCATTATTTTCTACGACGCCACCTTTATTTACAACGAACATGGTACCGAATATTGGGGCTTAAATCTTCTGGAACCAGTACATCATATCCCGGTTCCAGAGATGGAGGCTGATGATCCGGGTGAAGCCCTGCAGACAGGTGACCTTGATCACGACCAGAAAACGGATGACCGTCCGGAGCCTGCCTTTTCGATATCTGTTGATTTTCATGAATTCAGCGAAGATGAATTTATGCTGAAAATCAGGAATATCTGTCGCATTCGGGTTCCCTGGCTCACCGCTTACTCCTTTGCAGAGACGTATTACAGAGAAAATGGTCACCTTCGTGTCCCAACAAATTATCTTGTCCCCTATCACAATGATTCGTTCAGCCTTTCCTGCTGGCTGTCCAGGCAACGCACCCTGAGAGCCAATGCCAAAGACGGAACTTCCGGATATTCACAAAAACGGATTGATATGCTCAACGCCATCGGCATGGACTGGACCGTTTCCTCAAGCTGGGAGGAGACCTTTGCAGCCTACATCCTCCCGTATTACGAGGAATTCGGGGATCTCAGTATTCCATCAAGTTACCGACCGGATGATTTTTGCGCAGCCAAATGGCTTGAACGCATGCGGCTGCATTACTGGCACCTGCTGCCCCCGGATCTTACGGAGGATCAGGTCCTTCTCCTCAATCAGTGTGAGATGGACTGGCGGCTCCACAGCCGTGCGTACCAGTGGAAGGAGATGGCTGATAAAGTCGAAGCTTTTATCAGAGAGAACGGCTTTTTCCCACCTGCCACCGGTGATACAAAGCCGCTGTACCGCTGGCTTTACTATCAGAAAATGCAGGATAAGGCCAGCACCCTCTCGGCCCATGAGAAAGCACGGCTTGATGCAATTCTCAAGCTGGTCCGGTTCCCCAAAAAGTTTATCGAAGGAATGATTCGTCTGCAAGCCGTTCTGTTTCGCTATTCGGATCTTGAGCATGCGGATTCATCCGACCCGGATGTAAAGAAGACGCTAAGCTTCATTGACTATCAGATAGCAAAATATCGGAAGAACCTGCTGACCCCATCCATGATTGAGGCCCTTCAGAAAAACGGCGTCATACTCGATAAGGAACGTGAACGGAATCACATTCCGGAGGCTCTGCTTCTCACACTGTGTAACGAATTCTTCGAAACCCATGGTCATCTCAGGATTCCCTATATCCATGTTGTCAATGATGAAGCCCGCGGGATTCGCTCACTTCATCTCGGGCGAAAGATGGCAAAGATACGAAAAGAAGGGCGCTCCTCCGTTTCACCCGAAACCGCAGCTGCTCTGGATGCAATGCACTTTGAGTGGGATAGGTGATTGCACACTTTCTCTGCAAGTACATTTGGAGTCGTTGATTCGCCAGGCCATTTTTCGACACCTGCTTCGTGGTAAACCCTCGCATGCACGACGGGCATGGCTTCCCCCGCTCAACTCTTCGCCGTCCTTTCACAATCTTGCCGTTTGAAATAAGCACTGTCCGGCAAGGCAGATCCTATATGCACATTCAGGAGGATAACATTCATGACATCAGAAAACAAATTGAACAATGCAAAAGTGACCCAATCCGATCCCTCGGAATTACAGCTTTTTCCCCATAACGAAAAGGCGTATCTGGCTGTACAGGAGGCTTTCTCATCCGGAATGCTCCGATGCTGTGTTGTTCATCCGACAGGAACCGGTAAAGCGTATATCGCTCTGTCCGTGATCCGCGATCATCCGGATGCAACCATCCTCTACGTTACCTCAACCGTTGCCAACATGGAGTACTTTTACCATTTAGTCGAAGATTCTCTGCACATTGATCTGCCTGATTCCATGATCCTTATGACGATCTACCAGAACCTTGGGCAGAAGATTTCCTCTTTCGATTATATCATCCTTGATGAATTTCACAGAGCGGGTGCCCCGACATGGTCCAAGTACGTACATGATCTGATTGCTCAGAATCCGGAGGCAAAGGTCCTCGGGCTTTCTGCCACCCCCATCCGCTATCTTGATGATTACAGAAATATGGCAGAGGACCTGTTTGATGGCAACGTCGTATCTGAGATTACTCTGCAGGATGCCATTGTGGAGGGGCTTCTTCCTGCGCCACGATATGTTACCTCTCTCTATTCCTATAAGGAGACAGCTGATCAGATTGAAAATGTCCTTAATACCCCCGGTGCTGTTCGCGATCCCTCTGAGGCACGCAGAATTTTAAGCATCGTTCGCAGGATCATTGAAACCATCGGCGGAGTGGATCAACTGCTCAAGAAACATATCCCCTGTACGCCCGGAAAGTATATTGTCTTCTGCAAAAATCTCACCCATCTTCTGTCTCTTTCGCAAGTCATTCCGGATTGGTTCGCATTCACCGGTTTGCCTGTAAAACTGTACCGTCTGCACTCCGGCAATCCAAACACAGATGTTCTCAGTGCTTTTGAAAACGATCCTGCTCCGGGAATTCAAATTTTGCTTTGCATCAATATGCTGAATGAAGGAATCCACCTTAGCCACCTGTCCGGAATCATATTAGCCCGGCCTACAGAAAGCCCGATTATCTATTTCCAGCAAATCGGCAGAGCTCTCTCCGTCAGCTCAAAAGGCACTCCACTGATCATCGATCTGGTCGACAACATCAATCAGATCAATATGAGCAAAGGCTTCTGGAACGGTGTTCTCAATGATATGCAGAGAAAAGATATGCCCATCACAGGAATTTTCAATGTTTTCGGCAGAGAATTCGAATTGCTTGAGTATCTCAATCAGTTTGAAAAGTATGTATGGTCCAATTGGGATTGTTATTATGAAATCTGCAGAAAGTACTATGTGGATCATGGTGATCTCAATATCCCCTCAAACTACATCGTTGACGGACACTATATCGCCAGCTGGCTCTCCCGGCAGAGAAGATGCTATAACGGTCTTGAATCGCCGATGCTGAGCGAGGATCAGATCACCCGTCTCAATCAGATCGGAATGGCTTGGTCCTGTCCGCGCAAAAACACCTGGGAGGAGAATTATCCCATCGCCAGACAATACTATGAAGAATACCATGACCTCCTGCCTCCACGCCATTTCATTTACCACGGACTCCATCTATGGGCCTGGCTTTCCGTCGTTCGCTCCAGATACAATGCAGGAAATCTTTCTGAGGATAAGATCAGTCTATTAAACGAAATCGGCATGGTGTGGAAACTTTCAACTTCTCGTCCCTGGGCCGAAGCTTTTCAGGTTCTATTGCAGTTCAAGGAAACAAACGGCCATTGCAATGTGCCTGTTGATTATGTGATTGATGGGTTCAATCTTTATCATTGGTGCCTCCGGCAAAGGCATGCGCATACCATGGGGACTTTACCCGAGGGACGAATGATTCAGCTCGAAAGCATTGGCTTTGTCTGGAAACAAAGGAAAACTTTCGCCGAAATGTATGAAATCGCAAAGGAATTCTATATGGAGCACGGCCATCTTCTTCCTCAACCAAACCAGTTTTATCACGGTGTGAATCTCGGTCATTGGCTCATCATTCAGCGCTACAGAAAATCATCCACCCGAGACAATCGTCTAAAGGAAGAGCAGGTGAAAAAGCTCGATGAGATTGGAATGTATTGGCACACACAAACCATCCGGAATCATGCAAGATGGATGAAGCACTT
>JAFUZM010000103.1 GCA_017476605.1 Clostridia bacterium | reverse complement strand
TGACAATCGTCAGATTTACCGCGCTCAGAAAAGCTAAGCATAACAAGACCGTCTGCAAAAAGCAGACGGTCTTGTTTCTTATTTTCTTGTCGCAACGGCTTTTGCACCCAGCAGCAGCGCTCCGGTAACGCCGGAATTGTTTCCCAGTGCCGGCGGAACAATGTACGAATCCAGGTGTTCCTCATCCAGCCGTGCAGAGGCCACATATCCGCCCAGCATACGGAATACATGCTTGCGAATCTTGGGGAACAGATGCTGTTGCTGCATGACACCGCCACCCAGCACGATGATTTCGGGGGAAACCGTCATGATGAGGTTCACACACATCTGCGCCAGATAATCCGCCTCAAGATCCCATGCCGGATGATTTTCCATCATGAGTGCCGGTGAAAGTCCCCACCGTTTTTCAATCGCCGGTCCGCTGGCCAGTCCCTCAAGGCAATGGTCATGGAAGGGACACATCCCGCCGGGCATTGTATCCATCTCGCTGGGGGTAAGCAGCATATGTCCAACCTCCGGATGAACCAGACCATGGACAATGTCGCCGTTCAGGATGATTCCGCCGCCGACTCCCGTGCCTACCGTCACGTATACCAGACTCTTATAGGTCTTTCCTGCACCCACAACATACTCCGCCAGTGCAGCGGCATTCACATCCGTGTCGATTTCCACCGGAACATGCAGTTCATGGCGCATGGTTTCAAGAATCGGGAAATCCCGCCACGCTTTTTTGGGTGAGCTCGTAATGGTGCCGTAGGTTTTCGATTTCGGATTGAGATCAAGGGGACCAAAGGATCCAATTCCAAGCGCGCTGATCTCGAAATTTCTGAAGAAATCCAGCATCTGAGGAATCGTCTCATCCGGGGTCAACGTCCGAAAGCTTGCCCTCTGAAGCACCCCACCCTTGGGTGTACCAATTGAACAGACCATCTTCGTCCCGCCGGCTTCCAGTGCACCAATCAACATGAGCTCATCCTCCTCTATCCTCTAATCAGCCCGCAACGCACAGTCACAAAAAACTGACGATATAATAACCCACACTTCCAGTATTGTCAATCCGCATTTACACCTTTAGCACAAAAAAAGCAGAATTCTTTTGACAATTCAGAACAAATGCATAGCTCATCGCCCAGTCCGGGCATATGTCCTGCATGAATCCCGCTTTATCCGTCCAGTGCGGCAAATCCCAGAGTAAGGCATTCAAGTCCAATCTGCTTTAGAATCATCTTTCCCAGCTTCGCACCGTTGATCATGACCGCAACGCCACACCGATGCTCGGTATCCACAAACAGCTCCGAGCACATTCCATACGCCACTCCCTGATGTCCTGCAAGCGATCTTCCGGGAATCGTATCCCGGAGGAATGCGACATTCAGTCCGCGCCCGGCGGCCTTGATGCCCCCGATTCCATCCTGACAGGTAAGCATCTCCCGGATGGTCTCCTCTCTCAGAATCCGGGTCCTGCCAAGCAGGACCTCCATCATCCGCCCGATGCCCTCAGCATCCAGGATCAGCCGTCCCACAATGGCCGAATAGTCCTCCCCCGGCTGGCGGTCCACCGCCGCACCGGGCATATCCGTACTGTACCTCAGCATGGGGGGCAGCATCGGGAGAACCAGATACCCGTTTGCCACCCGATCCTTGTCTGGATAGTTCGAAATGCCATATCCTGCCCGTACATGAAGCGGCTCAAAAATGCGCTCCTGCATGATCTCCCCAAAGTATTTCCCTGCCACACTCTCCGCCAGAGCACCGACAATTCCCGCTCCGAAATTGCTGTAAAGAAAGCTGTCCCCCGGCGCGGTGTCACGCCAGACCGCGGGATCCGAAAGCCGTCCCTGCAGTGGTCCATCCGTTACAGCGAGCGGAATGTTCCGAAGGCCTGCGGTATGGGTAAGGAGCATGCGGAGGGTAATCCTCTGTCCGGGTGCCTCAGGGCTGCGAACGGAATACCCCAGCGCCTCCCCGATATCCTCATCCAGAGAAAGTTTGCCCTCCTCCACCAGAGACAGAATACCAAAGGTTGACACCAGCTTCGTGATGGAAGCCACGCGAAATCCGGTATCATGGGTGACGGGAACATCCGGATGCAGGCGAGCTCTTCCATATGAATAGATCTCCATCTGCCCATTCTGAGGCAGCAAAACCAGCTGAGCTCCAACGGCTCTGTGCCGCTTTGCAATCCTGCAAAAGCACTCCTGAACAGCTTCCCGCCGGTCCATTGTCTCAAACTGCGGCAGCTGCAGGCTTCGTACCACTCTGCACATTTCCTCTCGCTCCCGCTCCGTTACATTCCTCATATCCGGATTCTCACTTTCATCTGCATGCTTTCCCAGCCGCAAAAGTGACGGCGGCCGTGACCTATTGAAGGTACAATGCTATTCTAGCACAGGGACAGAGGTGCATCAACCGGACAGATGCCCGAAGCCGGCACGAAAAATCCCCGGCATCTTTCGCAATTCTTGCGAATCTTACCCTGCTGTGCTATCATTATGATCGGAATCTGAGCGTCCAAATGATCCGGAATCCTGCAGTTTTCTTTCTTACCAGGATCCCAAGGCCATCCCATGAGATGGCCGTCTTTCCCGGATGATTCTGCTTGCATCCGGTACCTGCCGGCACAATCGCTCAGCAAATCAACATATGTACCCAAAGAGGAGCAAATATCGTCTCATGAGAACGTTTTCCTTTCTCTTTCTTACCCTTCTTCTGTTCATCTTTCCCTCCTGCATCGCAGAAACCGTTCTGTGGGAGGATGAAAACGGAAGTGTCCTGCTGGATGAGAACGGAGAAATCAACTTTATTTCCGTCGATGGCAGTGTTTCATCCAGTGTTCTTGAAACCTTTGGCACAGTTGCGCCCGTGTTTCCCTCCGAGCCGGAGGAATCCTTCCTTCCCTATGATGAAAATGACCTGCCCGAGGTAACACCGGCCCCTACTGAGGTTGTCCCCGAGCCGACCGCGGCTTCCGTTTCCGGGCTCCTGCGCTATGGAGATTCTGGGGATGCCGTTGCCAGGTTACAGACGCGTCTTGCTGAACTTGGCTATTATTCCGCCAAGGTAACCGGCGGATATTATAAGGTCACGCAAAGCGCGGTTCGTGCTTTCCAGAAGCAAAACGGCCTGCTGGTGGACGGCATTGCCGGCAGGAAGACGCAGGAATGTCTGTTTTCAGACACTGCCGTTCCCGCCAGTGCCGCTCCGGTGACGGCAACCGCTCCAACAGCCAAATACCTGCTGGCCGTGGATATAACCAATCAGATCACGCGGGCATACACCTATGACGAGCAGGGAAACTACAGTGTCCTGGTACGTGAGATGATCTGCTCCACCGGGACCACCAAGAACCCAACACCCCTTGGGACAACCGTCATGCCAAAGTCCCGAGCACGCTGGGGCTATTTCCCGACCTGGGGCTCCCATGCCCAGTACCTCACCAGAATTGACAGTGCCAACGCCTTTCATTCGGTCCTCTATTCACATCCGAACGAGAAATCCCTGGCCACCTCCTCCTTTGATGCGCTTGGGACCCGTCAGTCGCACGGCTGTGTGCGCCTCACCGTCTCCGATGCAAAGTGGATTTACGATAACTGCGAGGCCGGGACGCTCATTACGGTATATGAAAGCGATGTCTATGATCCCGAATATACCATGACGCTAAAGCCCACTCTCAATGCACAGACACTGCGGGAAAATCCGCTTCCCGAACCCACACCGTACCCGGTATATGCTCCGGAAAACTGGCCAAAGAGCTATCGGACGCTGAGAAACGGCAGCACCGGGCAGGATGTCTTTATGGTCCAGATGCGCCTTGCTGAGCTCGGATATTATCATGGAAGCATCACGGGGGGATACTATGGGGGAACCGCTGCTGCCGTGAAAGCCTTTCAAAAGGACAATGGGCTTTCGGTAGATGGCATGGCAGGCAAACAGACACAGTCAATCCTCTTTGGTCAGAGCGGAGACATGCCCTCGGATTCGCCTTTGCCTGAGCCCACCCCGACTCCCTCGCCAAGTCCCGCACCGACCAGCACACCAACCGTAGAGCCCGGATCCATTGCCCCATTCAGCGAAACCGTCGGCTGAGCCAGTTTCGCAGCATTTTGAGGAGCTCCTTCATGTTATTTAATTCCTATATTTTCATTCTTGCCTTTTTACCGCTAACACTGCTCATCTACTTTCTTCTGGGCAGGGCAACGGAGCGTCCCTTCAACAAGGTCTTCCTTGTCCTGGCATCCTTTGTCTTTTATGGATACAACAATCCAAGCTATGTACCCATTATCTTCCTCTCCATCCTGATCAACTATGCGCTCAGTCAGGGAATGCTACGCCTCACTCAAAAGCCGGTCCGGGTGCTTCTTTTCCTCCTTGGCATATGTGGCAATCTGGGCGTCCTCTTTGCCTTTAAATACCATGACTTTTTTGCGGAAAATCTGAACGCGGCCTTCTCTTTATCGCTGCCGCTCAACCACTGGATGCTCCCGCTTGGCATTTCCTTTTTCACCTTCCAGCAGCTTTCCTATGTAATTGACAGCTACAGCCGAAAGGTCCCTGCCTATAATTTCCTTGACTATTCCCTGTTTGTCACTTTTTTCCCGCAGCTGATTGCCGGCCCCATCGTCCTGCACAGTGAGATCGTCCCGCAGTTTGCCGATCCCAAAAACCGGCATTTCAACACGGATAATTTTGCACCGGGACTCTACGGCTTTGCCCGAGGACTGTTTAAAAAGGTCATTGTTGCGGATACCTTTGCCAAGGCGGTTGAGGCTGGATTTGCCTCTGCCCTGTCCCTCAACACAAACGAGGCCTGGTTCGTCGCCCTTGGTTATACCCTCCAGCTTTACTTTGACTTTTCAGGCTACTGTGATATGGCCACGGGCATTGGCCTCATGTTCAACATTCGTATCCCGATGAACTTCAATTCTCCCTACAAGAGCCTCAACATTCGTGAATTCTGGCAGAGATGGCACATCACCCTCTCCCGTTTTCTCACAAATTACGTGTATTTTCCCCTTGGCGGCAGTCGCAGGGGGAAGGCACGTACATACCTCAACCTGATGATCGTCTTCCTTCTCAGCGGTCTTTGGCACGGTGCCGGCTGGCTGTTCCTCCTCTGGGGCCTCATGCACGGCGTGATGTCGGTCCTTTACCGCATCTTCCGAAATCCCTATGATCGTCTTCATCCGGCCCTTCAGTGGATCGTGACGTTCACCTTTGTCATTGTCGCCTGGGTATTTTTCAGAGCCACTGCCCTCAGTGATGCTCTTGCCATTGTGAAGTCCATGTTTATCATGAATTTCGGTCCTCTGAGAAGCGACATCACCTCGGCGTTTGCACTGCCGGGCGGGTTTCATCCTGGCTACAATGCCATTTACATGATGCTCTGGTATGTTCTGTCCATGGCCGTGGTTCTCGGTCTGCCCAACAACTATGAGCGCATCATGAGCTTTAGACCGACAGCCAAAAACGCACTTGCCACGGTCTTCCTTCTCGTTTTCAGTATTCTGTCCCTTTCCGGGGTCAGCGTCTTCCTGTACTTTAATTTCTGACTATGAACAACAGCAAAACATGGTGCCGCGTTGCGCTTTTGCTCCTTTTTGCTTTTTTCCTGTTTTCCATTCTGCTGATCTTCATTATTGACCCTTTCCAGGTCTATCATCTGGCCACGCTCTATCTTCCACCCATTGACAAGACCACTCAGCTCTATTCGAATGCAGGAATTGCCAAAAGTTACGACTATGACAGCGCCATCGTCGGCTCCTCCGTTACAGAAAACTTCCGTCCCACCTATATGGACGAAAAAATGGGCGGACGCTTTATTAAGCTCTGCAGTTCAGCAGGCACCCTGCACAATCATGCCATTTTGCTTGAGCGTGCCTTTACCCATCACACCATGGCGCATATTGTATACGGCCTTGACATCTACTCTCTCGTAGGAAAAACAGATGAGGTGGCCTATCCCCTTCCGGCGTACCTCTACACCGATACCATCCTTGATGATGCCCCTTACTGGTTCAACCGCACCATTTTCGGCATCTTCCTTCCCAAGTGCTTTCGCAACTGGGGACAGCATCAGGACGAATCCATTCGTGATGACATGTACTGCTGGGCCGGTCAGGACGAATACGGCCCGGTCGCCATGTACAACGCCGTATTCGAGGTCCCACGGGAAATCTATTCTGCAGATGCTTATCTTGGCAACGCCACTGCCAATCTTGAAATCAACCTGATCCCCTTTATCGAAGCCCATCCGGAGACACAGTTTGATTTCTTTTTCCCGCCCTATTCGGCTGCTGAATGGTCGACCATGAAAAGCAGGGGAACGCTTGACGCACTCCTGCCGCTGCGAACGCTCTGCTATGAGCGCCTTGCCAGCTTCCCAAATGTACGTATGTACGACTTTTCCGCAAAAGAGGACTGGGTCCTCAACATTTCCAACTACAAAGATACCACACATTATGGTCAGTGGATTAACGACGCGATTACCGACTGCATTGCTGCAGGCAAGGGGCTCATCACCGATGTCCATCAGATCAGGCAGGCAGATGAGCGCCTCAGAACCTGGGCAGAGCAGATTTGGAACGCACAATCGTGGGTCTTTGAATCCACTGCCCCTTAAAGCGAGGAAAATCATGTCATCTTCATCCAGAAGGCCCCAAAAGCGGAAAGCCGCAGCCTCAAGCAGGCTGCTGTTTCGCCTGCTTTCCACGGCTGCTGTCGTTTTCCTGGTCACCGGAATCAGCGTCTTCTTTTCCAGCCGGATTGGAGGTCCAGCTGAGCAGGAACAGGCGGGCCACCCAGATCCCACGGACGCCCCAAATTCCCTCCTTGTTTCTCAGAACGATTCCCCCGAGCTGACACCGACTCCTGCCGTATTCGCCCCCTTTGGTGCGCAGTATGGATACGGCGGAGAGGATCTTATTCCCGTCAGCACTGCACTGGCCGACGAGGAAATCCCGCTGTTTACGCCTGACCCCACGCCCAGCCCGACTCCGCTTCCGACGGCAACCCCTGTTACCACGCTCCGGAAAGGAGACAACAATAAAAACGTTCAGGCAATGCAGGAAAAGCTCATCTCGCTTGGCTATCTGGATGGAAACGCGGATGGCGTATTCGGTTCAAAGACAGAGGACGCCGTCATCATGTTCCAGGCCGTCAATCACCTGACCGCAGACGGACTTGCCGGTGCAAAAACGTTGTCCCTCCTGTATAGCAGCGACGCACTCTCCGCAGACAACATCCCAAAAACCGATTTTCTCATTCTGGTCAATCGCAAGCTGCCCCTTGATCAGGGCTATGTTCCCTCCGACCTCGTTGAAATCGAGCGGGTGCTCCCCTCGGATGTCGTCAAGGTCAAATACAGCGGGACCAAAGCCAATCGGACAGCCGTGGAAGCGCTGGGAACTCTCCTTCGTGCTGCCGAGGCACAGGGCATCGGGAACTGGCAGATTTCCTCCGCCTACCGGACCTATAAAGAGCAGCAGAAACTGGTAGACAATTCCGTCGCAACCTATATGAAAAACAATCCGGACTGGTCCAAAAAACAGGCACTCTCCGCGACATATAACACCGTTGCTCCAGCCGGCACCAGCGAACATCAGACAGGTCTTGCCTTCGATATCACGGTTCCCGGTGTCAGTTTCACCGGAACAGAGCAGCAGAAATGGCTTCACGCCCATTGCCACGAATACGGATTTGTTATCCGTTTTACAAAAGACAAGCAATCCATCACCGGTTTCATTGCCGAATCCTGGCACATTCGTTATGTCGGAACAGAAGCTGCAGACATCATGACAAGAAACAACTGGTGTCTTGAGGAATATGTCGAAAACGTCCTGCGATAAGTCATATTGCCGCTCATCCGGCCTTCCCCAAACGCATTTGGCGCTATGACCCCTTTTGACTCGTAGAACGTCTGATCGCAGCATTTATACAGGCTCATTTCGTGCTTGACAGGCCAAGAATTTCTGTGCTATATTTTTTATAGTTTCTTATAGGCTATATGTGTTGGATTTATGACAGCATGCAACCATAAGCATTGTTCAAACAATGCAAATAATTACATGTTCATTTTAAATAGTGAATTCGAAGCTACAGCTCGGGCATGTACCTGCTTATCCCTTTTCATGCCCCGGAAGCTATGCCTATTACACAGGTGATGAGAGGAGTTTTTATCATAGCACTACAGACAAGTATCGCGAATGCAATTGACCACGCCGGCGACAAAGCCAAGATGGACAGATATGCGAAAAGTATTTTTTCGCACCTGTGTGTGTTGGCTCCGCTCATGCGAATGTGCATCCCGGAATTTGCAGGGATGACGGATCAGTATATTATCGAGAACTGCTTTGTCGACACTCCGCAGGTCAGTGCCTATGCCGTAAATCAAGATGAGAACGGCAAGCTGGATGGAAACACAAAAGTAACCCAGATGAATTCTGAAGACAGTTCAAATGATGAAAAGACGATTCTCTACGACGTTCGTTTTACTGCTAAAATTCCTGAAAACGGGCAGCTGATTCGCTTGATTATCAACATTGAAATTCAGGCTATTGACAGGCAAAAGTACAAAGTTGTCACTCGTGGAATCTACTATGGTGCTCGAATGATTTCAGCTCAGTACGGCACCGTTTTCACAAAACGAAACTATCAGAATATTCAAAAAGTCTACAGCATCTGGATTTGCCCCAACAGCTCAAGAAAGCAGAATTCGATTACTTCGTATCAGATAAATGAGCAGCTGATTCTTGGAGACGCATCCGTTAACAAGCGAGATTACGACAAATTACAGGTAATTGTCGTCACCATGGATTCAAACAGTCTGGATCCAGAAAGTCCGGGCGGCAATCATCCACTGATCCGCTTTCTGAGTCTCCTGCTTTCTGCAAGCTATCCAGTAGAGAGCAGAAAATCAGCCTTAGAGGAAGAATACAGAGTAGAATTAGATGAAAGTTTGGAAGAGGAGATGAATGCAATGTGTAATCTCGGAGAGGGTATCGCCTTAATGTATGAAAACAAAGGTAAGACACAGGCAGAGGCCATGATGAAACAGCTCATTGATAAACTGCTTAAAGCTGGTAGAATAAATGATATCTCCAGAATTGTTAATGAACCGAATTATCTTGAAGAACAGTACAAGGCTTTCAATATCACTCCTCAGGATTTCTCTTCACAGACAGATGGGATTCACTGATTCCAATGTCATAGTATCATATAGACCATAAGATGGAAATACAAGGAGATGAATGCAATGTGCAATCTTGGAGAGAGCATCGCCTTGATGTATGAAAGCAAAGGATATGCAAAGGGATTTGCAGAGAGATATGCAGAAGGATATGCAGAAGGATATGCAGAGGGATATGCAGAGGGAAAAGCGGAGACAGAGGCCATGATGAAACAGCTCATTGATAAATTGCTTAAAGCGGGTAGAATAAATGATATCTCCAGAATT
>JAFUZM010000102.1 GCA_017476605.1 Clostridia bacterium | reverse complement strand
GAATGATGATCTTTTGGCAGATAAGATAAAAAACACTCAAGTGTAACAACTTTCTCATTAAGAATATTGAGCGGAAAGGCGTTCTTTCCGGCATGGGTGTTCCTGAAGCTTTGAATGGAAATCTTCATGAAGAAATACAGTAAGCACATCAATGAAAAGGATCAGATGTATATTACATGGAAGATGACAGACTCTTTATTGCCTCATGTCGTGGTCGCTATGATGACAGATAATTTTGCGAGCTCCCCTTCGGGGAGCTTTTCTCGTTCACTCACCTGTGACTGTAAATATCTGTCGGCTTTGAATGGGATGCCCATCAACTCGTCAAATTCATCTCAGATATTAAATGAAGGTTCATCTTTCTATGCTTTCGGGGATAAACTGAGTCAACCGGTTTCATGAACAAAGCGTTCGAATCCTCTGAGACATTTGTTCATGGAGCGTAGGAACCTGGTAAAGCGATAACCCGGATTGTCTTTATCGGAAAGTTCTGCTTCAGATGTTTGCCAACATCAATACTGCAAAAGCAAAGCCCTGATCAATGCCATATGAAGATGAAATTGATCAGGTGCCATACTTCCTCGGAATCGGATCAGACCAATCCTTCGTATAAGGTTTTATTTCCTATCTTGACTTCTTTTACTCCGGGCACCTTGTTTTTGTTAAAACTAAAGCTCAGAAGATATCCTGTGTCCAGTCCGAAGTAATCAAGATAATCGCGAATCTGCTGTTCACCTTTTTCATTATAGCGGTCACCACGCCAGATCTTCAGCTCTATGATATAGCGTTTTCCTCTGTAATGGATCACCACATCCATCCTCCTGCGGTTACGGGTAGCTTCTTCGATCCCATATGTACCGACTCCATTAAGGATGGGGGACAAATAAGTCAGAAATTTCAACTGTCCTTCTTCCTCAATGAACTTCCTTTCCGCTTCTTCATTATCAGGATCACGTATGTATCTCTGAGACTGGATGAAATGCTCCATGATCAGAGGTATGTCCAGCTCTCCGCTTTTAATGAACTCCGCTTTATGTTCAAGAGCATCTCCTTTTAGGACATCGGTAAACCTGCTTTCGCCGACAAAATACTTGTAAAGACGCATCTCAAAGATCCGGTTTGCAACAGCGATTGTATTGTCTTTGACGATGATGAGACCGTACATGATCAGCTGTTCCTGCTGTTTATTATCTGGAAGATATTCTACGGAATCCCCCTGCAGGAGGATCTTATATAGATGACCCCTTAACTTGTCAAAGTTATGCAGCTTTCCCATTAATGAATCAAACAGTGTGTTTTTCTCCGTGATGATGGCCTTTACAGCTTCTTCAATGCCATTGTCTGTCCATGCATCTTCTAATGTGCCAAAGACAGAGGGAACCATATTCTCATCTATGAGCTGACAAAGCCGGCTCACCAGAAAAGGATATCCATTTGTGTATTTCCGGATGGACGCTGCAATATTTGCCGTATTCATTCCCGTGTGATGATCCGATTCGTACTCATCCAGCATTCCCTTGATGCCTGCTTCTGAAAGGCTCATATCAATCGTGAAATCTGCTGCTATATTCCATGGGCTGTTCTCTTTGCTGCCCTCTTCTGATCTGATCTTGCTTTTCAAATGCTTTACATCGGTTACCCCGGCCAGGATGACAGATTGGAAAGTCTTGTATTTTGGATTCCTTTGTCGTTTCAGATAGTTTGATCTGAGTTTTCCCAGGAAATCCAGAAACACCTGGTTATTTGTTGCTGTATCCACTTCATCAATGATCAGGACAATCAGTTTTTGATTCTCTTTACACCATTTGTCAAAAATTCTGAATAAATCATTCAGCTTAACTCTATCGCTTCTGCATGTAAGATCATGAAACTGGGCATAGTATTGATCCGAGATTGGAATATCCATGTTGTCTCTTGTATCACACAACAGCTGAGACAATCCTTTAGTAAACTCATTCTCATTTTCAAAATCTGCATATGTAACATCTTGAAAATCAATGCTGATCACGTCATATTGATCTGATAATAAAGCATTGAGCGCTGTTAAAGTTGTCGTTTTACCATATTGCCTTGGCCGGCTGATTGTGGAATATTTTCCTTCATCAACCAGCTTCTTGATTTCTTTTACTCTCTCAGAGAGATCGACCATATAATGCTCCGAAGAGATGCACAAACCAGTTGTATTGAATTGTTTCATTAGCGCTCTCTCCTTTTTATCCATGGACAGATGAGATTTCACAATGAAAAGTGAAACGCATTTCTAAACATCAGTCTATCTGCGGGGAGCATTCGGCAATTCTGAAGCTTCTTTCAGTCCTTCTTATACTCCTCAATCACACAAGTGTGCGTCTTTGTATTCTCATCATAATTAATGCCAACAAGAACAATTCTGCCACCATAATTGGTAAGGATTTTTGGATAATTTCTCTCCTTGATCTGCCGTATGGCTTCCTCTGCATTCCTGTTCCATTTAAGCTCTACAATCATTGCAGGAAGCGTGGATCTGCGATTCGGTAAAAATACCACATCTGCTATTCCATGCCCACTCGGCAATTCTTCCACCTTTGCAAATTGATCTACGCAGGAAATATAGGCCATCTTTACCACATATCTGAGGCTCTGCTCATTACTGTAATAGGTAGGTGCATACTCAGAATCGTGAACATCTGCAATTGCTTTGGCGACAATCTCATTTTTTCCATCGAGGGTGT
>JAFUZM010000101.1 GCA_017476605.1 Clostridia bacterium | reverse complement strand
ATGTAACAGCATGGGGAACACAAACGAAGAGAACCGGAATCTGGCCCTTTGATGTCAGCGGCGGGATGGCTGCGGTCAATAATTCCAATCCAATGGATCGGCTGAATCTGAGAGCAGAAGCAAGCACCAGTGCCGTGTCTCTCGGGAAATACTATAACGGCGTCCTTGTGCATGTCATCCAGTCGAATGGAGACTGGACCAGCGTTTCCATTGGAGCACTGAGCGGATATATGAAAACTCAGTATCTTCTTTTTGACTGGGACAGAGAGAGCTGGCCAGCCTCGGCGATGCCGGTTTTGGTTGTCAATCATCCGAGTGGCTATCTGAATCTGCGTGCACAGCCTTCCATGATTTCGGAAGTGTACGGAAAGTATCCGAATGGCAGCGAGGTCACGCTGATGGGCTTCACCAATGAATGGGCCCATGTCATACTGGATGGGAATATGGGCTTTATGCTGACACAGTATTTGCAGGAATGATCCGTTGTCCTGATTAAAATGGAAATCAGACCGCAAGGTCTTGAGTAGATAGGGGGAAAACTATGAAGGCTTGGAAGATTACGATACTGTTTCTTTTGCTGATGGCTCTGGTTGAGGGGGCACTCGCAAGCCCGGGCGGAACGGATGCCAACGGCGGACATTACAATCATACCACCGGACTGTATCATTATCATCACGGGTATCCGGAGCATCAGCATGAAAACGGTATTTGCCCATATACCGGTGAGGTGTGGGAGCTGAATATTCCTGAGAAGCCGGCAACGCTTGCAGAATGGGAAGCACAGAAACACGAAAAGGATGAACTGCCGGGAATTGATAATATCACACCGGAAAATGAGGACTGGAAGAAAGGAACCACCAGATCTGCGGCAAACGCAAGCTCTGAGGGAAATGTAAATGTCGGTGCCATCGCGGTTGGCGTTGGCTCGGCGGTTGCCCTTGCAGGCGGTGTTGCTGTGGGAAGAAAGCGGAAAAAGAAAAACGACGGGGCAGAAGCAAAGGCCGAGAGAAAAGCGGAGAAAACCGCTGAGGCACCAAAGCCCGCAGAGACGGGTGAGAACCTGGCCAATGAGGAACAAATCGTAGAGAAAGTGGAAGAACCGCAAGTGGATCCGCTTGCAATGCCTGAGGGAACGATCATTGGCGACGATGGACTTCCCTGGGAAAAAGAGGCATATGAACGCGAACTGGCACGCCGTAAGACAAACGGAAATGAGCATGTTGTGCCGACAAACTTCGCTGAGCCCAAATGGGGAAAAGCATATAGCTTTTGTGTGGATGAGGACGGCGAGGAGATCCATACGATGGACTGCAAGCTTTCCTTCATTCAGATTAATGCTGCTGACCCGTTCTGCCCGAAGAAGGACTGTGAAATCTGTCATCCGGTACGGCCGGATCTTCGCTGGTATGAAGCGTATAAGGCCAGAAAACAGCAGGAAGAGAAAAAAGCGTAAGATCGCTTAATAATAGGAGGGGAAAACACTGATGAAACGGGTTTCGTTAATTGTACTGCTCCTGGTTCTGCTTTGCAGTACGGCAATGGCAGATAAGGCCAGATTTTTATCAAGCGATGGAAATCGGTCCTATCATTCCTCACATCTCAGTCAGCATCTGGGAATGGTTGACTGCCGGATTTCTGCCAATTATCTGAAAGTCCGGACATCGGCAAATGGGTCCAACGTCCTTGGACATGTGGAGCGAGCAGACACGGTTGAACTGATTGAACTGAGCGGAAACTGGGCACATATCCGCGTAACCTATTCAGCGCCCACCAGTCCAGATTCCTGGGCAGGCCTTGAAGGATGGGTGGATGCAGATTATGTCGAGTGCCCCTGCAGCAGCTCGACATATTACAATAATTCGTTTTCCGGTTCCTATCCGGAGGGGGAGATCAATTCCTCGGGGGTGAATGTCCGCGAATTGCCGAAATCGAATCAGCGGTCACTCTTCACCCTGAGCAGGGGCTCCTATGTCGTTGCGATGGGAAGCTATCTGGACGGTGGCACGACCTTTGTCCGTGTACTTACGGATAATGGCCGGACCGGATTTGTCCGTCAGGACATGATTTCCTATACCGGCGGATATACGACACCTGTTGCAGGAGAGGGCCTGCCGAATAAAGGCGGCATCGGCGCGGATCCCGGAACACCGACGTATATCCCGGCCGGCGCAGCGCTGGGCGTGCTGGTTCATGACAGTACAAACGTCCGGGAGAGCGTCAACGGCACGGTCGCAGGCCGTCTCAGGAAAGGGTCGCAGGTGGCCATTCTCAACAGCACATCGGATGCTCAGGGAATCGCCTGGTACTATGTCAGTTATGGAAATAATCGCCGCGGATATATTCGTGGAGATCTGATCGAAATCACCGGAACGGCAACGGCAACAGCGGTTCCGACGGCTGCACCGACAGCGGTGCCTGCATCGCAGTATTACGGGAATTATTCCTCACTGTACAGTGCCTATCTGCAGTCGAGATATAACAGTGCTCTGGATGTGTCATCCGCAGAATATCATGACATCGACGGAGATGGAACGCCCGAAATGTTCGTACGCTCAAGCCTGGGCGTTCGCGGCTCGACCTGTGTTTATACATATGCAAATGGCCGTGTTGTGCCTATCAATACAGGGTATATAAGCGGAATGTCGACGCTTACCCAGGGCGTGGATCAGGACACCAATACCATTGGTGGCGGCGGGGAAGTCTATTACAGCAGCAATGGCATCGGTTTCCTTGGCGGCGGTTCGGATTCCGCCAGCGCTGAATCCTACAGCTACTATGTAAAGATTGGATATGTGCTTGTCCCGGTGCGCACACTTGAGATTAAGTATACCGGTTCAACCGTAACCTATGTGCTGGATGGACGCACGGCGACCTATACCGATGTTATGCAGTTCCTGCAGAACTTCAGCGGCGCCACGTATATCCTGGGATACGAGAATTCCTCGAATACCCCGTATGGAGGAGAGGGATAATCCGGGGAAACTCCCCAAAGCAAGCATATACCCCCGGCATTTCCCCTGATTCGGGAAATGCCGGGGGTAAATACGTACTTTTCCTTGCAAAAACGGCAAAACTTTCGGAAAAATGCGAAAAAAACTGTATACAGATTCGATTTTTCCGTGTATAATTCTCACCGATGCTTTTTTAAACAATACTCGTGGGCATCACATGAAAGAGAGGAACACAGAACATGAAGGGCAATATCCTTGTTGGACAGTCCGGCGGACCTACTGCCGTCATCAATTCCAGCCTTGCAGGCGTTTTTAAAACTGCTATGGAACGCGGATACAATCAGGTCTATGGCATGCGCTATGGCATTCAGGGATTCCTGGATGAACAGTACATCTGCCTGTCTGATTATATCAAGAACGAGATGGACCTTGAGCTGCTCAAGCGTACACCTTCCGCTTTCCTTGGCACCTGCCGCTATAAGCTGCCGGAAATCCATGAGGGAAAAGAAGTCTATGAGCGCATTTTTGAGCTTCTCGATAAACTGGATATCGAAGTCTTCGTTTATATCGGCGGCAATGATTCCATGGATACCATCCGCAAGCTGTTTGACTACTCCCTGCTGACCGGCGCCCGCCAGAAGTTCGTGGGATGCCCGAAGACCATTGATAACGATCTGGCCATCACCGATCATACACCTGGATTTGGCAGCGCTGCAAAATACATCGCCACCTCCACCAAGGAAGTCATCTATGATGCCATGGGCTTCTCCTACAAGAAGAAGAATGTAACGATCATTGAGATCATGGGACGCAATGCCGGTTGGCTGACCGGTGCATCTGCTCTTTGCAAGGGCGAGGATTGCGATGGTCCGGATCTCATCTATCTGCCTGAGGTCGCCTTTGATCCGGAAGCGTTTATCGTGAGCCTCCGCGATCTCCTCGAAAAGAAGGATACGGTCGTTGCCGTGGTTTCTGAAGGCATCCGCACAAAAGAAGGAAAGTATATGTGCGAGTTTACCTCCGGATCCGAAACCATTGATGCCTTTGGCCATATTCAGATGACCGGAACAGCCGCTTACCTGGCTGACCTGGTTCATAAGGAGCTTGGCTGCAAGGCCCGTGCCGTGGAACTTTCCACCCTGCAGCGTGCCGCAGCGCATCTGGCCAGCAAGATTGACGTAGACGAAGCCTTTAACGTTGGCGGTGCCACAGTGAAGGCAGCAGACGAGGGCTCCTCCGGCGTCATGGTCGTGATTGACCGTGTTTCGGATGATCCGTATCAGAGCGCAACGGGCGTCTACGATGTCCATCGCATTGCCAATGGTGAGAAGCTGGTCCCGAGAAAGTGGATCAATGAGGAAGGCAACTATGTAACCGAGGATTTCCTCGATTATGTCCGTCCGCTGATTCAGGGGCATTACAACCCGATGATGGTAGATGGCCTGCCGCGTCACCTCAACATGCACCTCAGAAACTATGACTGGGCTCGCACACCGATCGACCACAATCATCAATAAAAAAAGGGGAGTTTCATTATCGCGGATAATGAAACTCCGTTTTTTCAAAATGGCTGTTTCCTTGTCTTGCCCCAGCGGAAGTACTCCGTTGCAAGCATTACGGTAAAGCAAAGAGAGCCGCCGAGAACATTTGAGATGGGCTCGGCCATAAAGACGCCGTCTGAGCCAAACCCCATCATGGGAAGGAAAAGCGTCAGGGGAACGACGATCACGACCTTGCGAAGCAGGGAAAAGAAAACGGCCTTCTTTGTTCGACCAAGCGATTTAAAGACGGTTTGTCCGCAGTACTGGAACGCCTGGAAGACAAAGGCAAAATAGTAAAGCTTGAGCACCCGCGTGCTTTCGGCAAGCAAATCGGCATCGTTTGAGAAGATGCGAATGAAAAAGGCGGGGAAGAGGAGAATGAGAATCCACACGACGGCGGTGTAGATGACGCTCCAGGAGGTAAACAGTCGCACGATTTTCCGCATCCGCTCCGGCTGAGAGGCGCCATAGTTATAGGACAAGACCGGTGAGGCGCCCTCGCAGATGGAATGTACCGGCACGTCCAGGAGCGAACGCACCGAGCTGATGATGGTATAGATCGAAATGTAAAGATCCCCGCCCCAGACAGACAGTGTATGATTGCAGATGATGGAGACCAGACTGTTTGTAAACTGCATGATGAATCCGGTCAGGCCAACGGAGAGAATCCGTTGGATTTCCGATATCCGCATTCTGGCGGGCGTAAGAAAGCGCAGATGAAGCTCTGTGCCCGAGCGATGAAGAAAGATGAGGACCAGTACGGCTGAAACGTACTGGGACAGGATGGTGGCCAGTGCAGCGCCCCGGATGTTCAGGCCGAGCACAAAGATAAACACCGGATCAAGAAGCAGGTTCAGCGCAGCGCCGACGAAAATGGAAAGCATTCCGGCACTGGCATATCCCTGCGCGTTGATAAAGGGCACCATACCGGCGGAAATCATGGCCGCGGGTGTTCCCAGAAGATAAATGCCAAGATAGCTGCGGGCATACGGGAGAAGCTGGTCAGATGCCCCAAAAAGGCGCAGCGCCGGCGATCCAAAGAGCTCAAAGAGAAGAAGCAGCACGCAGGAAACCAGGGTGAGAAGGGTAAACGAGGTATTCATCAGCCGCTCGGCTTTCTCATGATCGTTTTGTCCTCTGGCCATGGCACACAGCGGTGCACCGCCGTTTCCGAGAAGATTGGTAAAGGCCGTCACAATCATGATGATCGGAAAACAGAGCCCGATTCCGCCGAGGTCCAGCGTGCCCTCACCGGGAATCCGTCCGATATAAATGCGGTCAACGATGCTGTAAAGCAGACTGAGAAGCTGAGCAACCAGCATGGGACCGGCGGACGCGGCGACGGTCCTGGCGGTGCGGTTGCTGGAAAAATCAATTTGTTTCAAAGATAAGCCCCCTTTGCAAAATAGTATAGCACAGGGTGAAATGTTGCAAAAGACGTTTTTTTAAAATGTCAGAAAGAGCAGGAAAGATGGACGCAAGAGAACGGGTGGATGCCATTATTCATGCATATCTTGATGAAATCGAGCAGGTGAAAAAGGATTCAGGCCTATCCGGCCTGTTTGGCTTTGGGAAGGCCCCGAAGAATGATCCGGCAAACGATCGGTTTCTTGGCGGCATGAAAAATGAGATCGGATTCATTGCCTCCGAGCAGCTTTCCTCAAAGGAACTCTGTGAAGTCCTCAAAACCATTTACACGGCACAGGATACCCGGCAGGACTTTGTCTATTATGTCCTGATCGCAGTCCACGGAGAAACAATGCCGCTCATTGCCGGCCTCGCGCCCGAGGATGCAGCTATCCTGCTTAAAATGTACGAAACCCGCTTTCCAAGGAATCAGCGTCTGCCGGTTCAGGACCTGCTGATTGGAGAGCTGCGCAGGCAGGCAGGGGTACCGGGGAAGCAGGAAAGAGGCCTGTTTTCATGGCATAAACGGGATCAAGAAAGAAGGAACACCAAAGATGGACAATCGTAAGCTGTTTAAAACGCCGTTTTCAAGGGAATACTGGAAGACGGCACTGGGAGACTTTAAAAACCTGCGCATCATGGTGTTTGCCGCTCTGATGGTTGCCCTTCGCATTGCACTTAAACCCGTTGGTATCCCGCTGGCACTGGATCTGCGCATCAATGCCGGATTCTTCGTCAATGCGTATGGCGCCATGGTTTTTGGCCCTGTTGTGGCGATTTTTGCGGCCATTATTACCGACACCCTCGGATACCTTGTCTTTCCGAACGGCGTCTATTTTCTGCCTTTTGTGCTGACAGAAATCGCAGGCTCCGTGATTTTTGCGCTCTTTCTTTATCGCACTGAGATTACCGCAACACGCGTAATCCTCTCGCGCTTCTGCATTGATCTCTTTGTCAATGTCGGATTAAATACACCGATTATGTGGCTGTATTATCGGATGATGATGGGGAAAACCTATGCTTTGTTCGACGTGATGCGCATTGTCAAAAACCTCGCCATGTTTCCGGTGGAATCCATCCTTCTGATTCTGGTATTGCGTCTTGTGATCCCGCCTACGCAGAAGCTTGGATATGTATACAGTGGGACGGAGCGACTGCGGTTTACAAAGCGAAACGTCGTGACGCTCGTAAGTCTGCTCTGTGCAGGTGCCATCCTTGGCGGGTCATATCTGGTCTATAATTACAATCATACCTCGCTCAGTGCCTCCTATACGGCACAGGAACGATTCCAGAAAAACACGGAGATGACAAAGTGGGCAGGCGAGCATCTGGGTGAGGAAAGTGAGGATCTCGTTGCGATCATTGAAAGCGCCACCACGAGGGTTGGCCTCAATGAAATCCATTATGACCTGGCCCTGTATCAGCTGGATCGTGCGGTCCTGCTTGAGGAAAATGTGACGGAGGAAAGCGTTCGCGGCCTGTCAAAGTCAAAGGCTGCCGCAGAGGCAGCGCTTACGAGAATCGGATCTGCAACAGCGGTTACCGAGAAAAAGAGCGGAGAACATCGTACAATTGAGATCCATCTGGATCAGGAATAAAGAAAAGGGATTTCCATTTTTGTGGAAATCCCTTTTCTCTATTTTGTCGATTTGCCTAGGTAGGCGGCCTTAATGCCGGGATCATTCAGCAGCTCCTGGCCGGTTCCCTGCATGCCAAGTGAACCGGTTTCAAGGACGAAAGCATAGTCCGCAATCTTGAGTGCGGCGTTTGCATTCTGCTCAACCAGCAAAATGGTGATGCCTTCCTCATGGAGAGTCTCGATGATCTCGAAAATGTTGCGGATGATGAGAGGCGCAAGGCCCAGAGAGGGCTCATCCATCATGAGCAGCCTGGGCCGCATCATGAGGGCGCGTCCAACCGCCAGCATCTGCTGCTCACCACCGGAGAGCGTTCCGGCCAGCTGCCAGGAACGCTCTTTCAGACGGGGGAAGAGCTGGTACACGTGCTCGACATCCGCAGTAATGTCATCATTCCGCAGATAGGCACCGATTTTGAGGTTTTCATAGACCGTGAGGTTTGGGAAGACACGCCGTCCCTCCGGAACCATGCAGAGGCCTTCTGAGACAATCTGCTGCGGCTGCTGACCAGAGATGACATTGCCATCATAGGTAATGGTTCCGCTTTTGATGGGAACGAGGCCGGAAATGGCACGCAGTGTCGTCGATTTTCCTGCGCCGTTTGCGCCGATCAGGGTAACGATCTGGCCCTTTTCCACCTCAAAGGAAATGCCCTTCAGGGCCTCAATTCCGCCATAGCTGACCTTGAGATTCATGACTTTCAGCAGGCTCACAGATCATCACCTCCCAGATATGCCTGAATGACCGCTTCGTTATTCTGAATTTCCTCAGGAATGCCCTCTGCGATCTGACGACCAAATTCAATGACGTAGATTCGATCCGATATTTCCATGACCAGATTCATGTGATGCTCGATGATGAAAATGGTCAGGCCGAATTCGGAGCGGATCCGGCGAATAAATGCGCCTAATTCATCCGTCTCCTGAGGGTTCATGCCTGCGGCAGGCTCATCCAGGAGAAGCAGCTTGGGCTTGGTGGCAAGTGCGCGGACGATTCAAGGAGACGCTGCTTGCCATAGGGGAGAGAGGTCGCAATCTCATCCTTGAGATCATACAGGTCAACGCGCTTTAAAAGAGCCTCGGTATCCTCACGCATCCGCCTTTCCTCAGCAGCATTGAGACGAAGGGTTGCGGTAAAGATGTTGCTGGTCCGGCGAAGGTGATGGGCGGTCAGAACGTTTTCAAAGACCGTCATGGAGGAAAACAGACGGATGTTCTGGAAGGTTCTTGCAATGCCCAGCTTGGTGATCTCATCCGGGCGCTTCCCGGTGATATTGGTTCCAAGGAGGTTCACCGTTCCGGAGGTTGGGGTATACACGCCGGTGACAGCGTTGAATGCGGTGGTTTTTCCGGCACCATTTGGGCCGATGAGGGCGACGATTTCATCCTTGTCGATATGCATGGAGAAGTTGTCGACCGCGACAACACCGCCAAACTGCATGGTCAGATGATCAATTTTGAGAATGGTTTCACTCATTTTTGCGCCTCCTTCCGTCCTTTGCTCCGCTTACGAAACAGATCCGGAAGCTCTCGTGTGCCCATGATGCCTCTGCGGAAGAAGAGCACGACGATCATGATGATGATGGAGAAGACAACCAGGCGGAAGCCGTTTCTGAGGAGCGGAACCTCAAAGTTTCCGATCACCTGCTTCTGATCCAGGAAGCGCAGCCACCATTCGGAGCAGGCAACGAAAAGGAAGGAGGAGAAGCAGGAACCGGTAACGGATCCGATACCGCCGATGACGACGATGAGGAGAATCTCATAGGTCATGGCCGTGGTGAAGGACTTTGCCTGAACCGTCGTCTGGTACATGGCGAGCATTGCGCCGCCAATGCCGGTGAAGAAGGAGGAGATGCAGAAGGCAAGCTGCTTATGGCTGGCCAGGTGAATGCCCATGGCCTCGGCTGCAACCTCATCGTCCTTGATGGCACGCAGCGCGCGTCCGAAGGTGGAGTTGATCAGAAGGACGATGAGCGCAATGCAGATGCCGGAGATGATCATCGGGATGAGTGTCGAGAGATAAACGACCACCTCACCGTTTGCATTTTTAATATTGAAATCATTGAACGTGGGGAAGAGACGCAGCATGTTGGAGCCGTTGGTCACCGGTCCCAGCTTGTCCCACTGGAAAATGGCCCGGATGATTTCGGCAAAACCAAGGGTTGCCACCGCCAGATAGTCGCTCTTGAGGCGGAGAACCGGAAGGCCGATCAGGAAGGCAAAGAATGCTGCGACAAGTCCCGCCAGAATCATGGCCACAAAGAAGGGCATGACAAACTGGACGACACCGCCATCATAGTACTGGTAGACAATGGCGCGCTGGTCAATTGGAATGGTAAAGATGGCGTATACATAGGCACCGATCAGCATGAAGCCGGCCTGGCCAAGAGAAAAGATGCCGGTAAAGCCGTTTAAAAGGTTCATGGATACGGCAATCAATGCATAGGTTGCGCCCTTCTTAAGTACCGTAAAGACCATGGAGGTGGCGGGGATAAACTGCTCGGCAATAAACACGGCCGCATAGAAGAGGAAAACGACAAGCGCACTCAGAAGATGCTCTTTTGAGAGGCCTTTTTTTACGGAATTGCTCATTTTCACCCTCCTTACACCTTATCTGTTGTCTTTTCGCCAAACAAACCGGTTGGCTTCACGATCAGGATAATGATAAGAAGTGCAAACGTGAAGGCATCCGAGAAGGTGGCAAGACCGATGGGCCTGGCGATGACTCCGGATTTGAACAGGATGATATCCAGTCCCTTAATGAGGTTCTCGGCGATGCCGATGATAAACGCACCGACCACGGCGCCTGGGATGCTGCCGATGCCGCCGAAAACCGCAGCGACGAAGGCCTTGAGGCCGGGCATGGCACCGGAGGTCTGGATGACGGTGGTATAGTTGGTAAAATATAGAAGTGAGCCGACACCGGCAAGGAAGGAGCCGATGACGAAAGTCACGGAAATGACGCGGTTAATGTTGATGCCCATCAGCTGAGAGGTTTCAAAGTCCTTGGAAACGGCACGCATGGCCATTCCGATTTTGGTATGATTGATCAGCTGGACGAGCAGGAAAACGAGGAGGATGGTGAGAAACGGCGTGAAAACCGTGACCACCTTGGTGGAGGCGGGACCGATTTTAATCGTGGAGGAGATCCACGGGATGGTCGGAAACATCTGATTGAGTCCGCCGGTGATATAAAGCACGAGATTCTGCAGCGTATAGGAAACGCCGATGGCAGAAATCATGATGCTCATACGGGGCGCCTGGCGCAGGGGCTTGTAGGCAACGCGCTCAATGACGAAACCGATCAGGGAGGTGAGAAGCAGAACAAGGGGAATTGAAATAAACAATGGGACACCGCTGGCGGAGATGTAGACCATCAGGATGCCGGCAACCATAAACACATCGCCATGGGCAAAGTTAATGAGACGCAGAATGCCGTAAACCATCGTGTAGCCAATGGCGATGAGTGCATACTGACCGCCGTCAGATATGCCGGAAAGAAGATAGGGGAAAACAGTTTTCCACACCTGGAAACACGCCCTTTCATATGAAAGTGCGGCGGGGGCAAGCTGCCTCCGCCGCATAGTCCTCAAATTATACTGGCAATTTACTCAACAGACTGCTCAGCAACGAAGATCCAGTCGCCGGTAGCGGTATCAACCTTCTTGATGAATGCGGATGTCCGGATAGCATCGCCGGTTTCGTCGAACTTGATCTCACCGGAAACACCGGTCAGGGTCACGCCGGGCAGAGCAGCCTTGACAGCGGCACTGTCGGTGGAACCGGCAGCCTTGAGTGCTTCAAGGGCGGTATAGTAGGCATCATAGCCCATGACGGAAACAGCACTGATCATGTCGTTGCCGCCGTTGTTGGTCAGGGCCTCGGAATCGCTGTTCAGCCAGGCCTTGAAGCCCTCGTCAAACTGAGCGTTGGCACCTTCCTGATAGAACGTGGTGATGGTGACGTTGACATTCTTGCCGACAGCAGCGCCGGCGACGACGTTGGAGTCAAGCGTGTCTCCGCCGAGGATCGGGAAAGAGACGTTCTGGCTTGCTGCCTGATCGATGATCTGGGTGGAATAAGCGATGGAAACGGGGCAGAAGAGGACGTCTGCCTCATACATGGCAGCATTGTTCAGGAGGGAAGTGAAGTTGGAGGTTCCGGTCGGGAAGTTGTCGACAAAGACGGTGCCGCCCAGATCTTCAAATGCCTTCTTGAAGTAGTTGCAAAGTCCGACGTCATAATCGTTTCCGAGTTCGCCGATGCAGTAGGCAACCTTGGCACCCAGCTCTTTATAGGCATAGGTGGCAAGAACCGTGCCCTGGAAAGGATCAAGGAAGCAGATGCGGAAATAATGATCATTTCCTGCAGTGACCTGAGGATTGGTGCAGGTAACGCCGATGACCGGAATGTTGGCATCCTCAAAGTACTTGCTGCCTGCGATGGAAACGCCGGAGCCATAGGAACCGAGAACGACGGAGACATCGCTGGATACCAGCTGCTGAGCGGCAGAAGGTGCCTTATCGGTGGAGGAGCCGTTGTCTGCATAGACAAGCTCAACCTTGTAGGTTTCGCCACCGATCTCTACAGTCGGCGTTTCAATGTTGGCATACTGCATACCGAGCATTTCCTGCTTTCCGCCTGCACCGCTGTCACCGCTGGCCGGCTCAAAGACGCCGATCCTGACAACGTTCTCTGCAAGAACGGCTGCAGGGATCATCATGGCAAGGCAAAGAAGAACGATCAAAAATTTTTTCATGGACCTTTACGCTCCTTTTTAGTTGATGGAGGCATTATAGCATGAAAGATGCAATATTTGCAAGACGAACATTATAAAAATGCAGAATATTTTCAGATAAATGGGATTTAAGACGGAAAAATAGCAGATTTTGTCAAATTGTTATGCAGGAATGAGGGGAGCTTCATGCAAATATGACCTCAGGGAAAGGCAGGAAACCGAGAAACGGGCGGTGTTGCAAACAGAAAGGAAACCGAGAGAATCCCGGACGTGCATAAAAGCCCAATGTCCATGGATAGAGAAGAAAAGCCTTTCGTTTTTAACCGCGTTGTGGTAGAATGGTAGAACTTGATTGAAAGGCGGCACAAACGTGAAAACCACTGAGTATTCAGTCACAGAAATCAACCAGGTCATTGAGGCAATGAGCCGTTTATATGATATTGTCCGTCTGGTGGATGCAGAAGAATGCCGGACCATCATGGTCGACGAGCACGGAAATCTGCATTACGGGAGCGAGTGCTTTAATGTCTGGAGCGCGGATCAGAGGTGTGCAAACTGTTCAAGCTTTCAGGCTTGCCGGACCAATACCAGCCGCGACAAGGTCGAGCTGTTCCAGGGAAAACGGTATCAGATTCAGTCGATCCCGATATCGCTTCGTCTTTTGAATGCCACGCTGTGGTCCTGCGTGATGGAGCTGATCAAGATTGAGGAGGCATCCGTGCCTCTTGGAAATGAACATGACGATACGGTCACGGTCGACTATGAATATCTGATCGATCATGATGAACTGACGCGGCTGTACAATATGCATGCGCTCAACAAGTCCATCCGTGCCACCATCATGGATCATCCGGATACCGATTATCTGCTGGTCTGCGGGGATATCAGTAACTTCAAACTGGTCAATACGCTGTTTGGCAGAGAAAAGGGAAATGAGATTCTTCTTGGCATCGCCGACGTTCTGAGGCAGAGCTGCACAGAGCGGGAGGTATACGGCCGCATTCGCGGGGATCAGTTTTTGATGCTGATTCCGAAGGAATGCTATCATGAAGTGGATTTTGAGCGCGGGATTCAGCAGATCCGGGGAATGATTCAAAGCTCTCGATTTACGCTGCGGATGCATCTGGGCGTATATGAGATCACGGATCGCAACATGTCGATTCCTGTCATGATTGACCGGGCGGTGATTGCAAGACGCACCCTCCATGAAACCAGTGAGCATTCCATCGCCTATTATACGGAGGAGATGCTGGCCCGGCAGATTCAGGAACAGAAGGTAGTCAGCGAATTCGAGAGCGCCCTTGGCACTCAGCAGCTGCGCATTTTCCTGCAGCCGCAGGTCGACATTTACGGTCATCCGGAGGGAGCAGAAGCACTGGTTCGCTGGATTCTGCCAAACGGAAAGATGGCCATGCCCGTCGAGTTTATTGAGGTTCTGGAGCGCAGCGATCTCATTTGCAAGCTGGATCAGGCCGTCTGGGAGATGACGGTCATGCAGCTTGCCAAATGGAAGGGAACCCCATTTGAGCGGCTGCATCTTTCGGTCAATGTTTCGCCAAAGGATTTCTACTATATTGATGTACCCAATGTCCTTGACTCGCTTTGCCACAGGTATGCCGTCTCCACCAAAAAGCTTCGCGTGGAGCTCACGGAAACGGTTCTGGCGGACAAACGCTGTGATCCTGTCCATATTGTGGAGCGTCTTCAGCATCTGGGCTTTTACGTTGAAATAGATGATTTCGGCAAGGGATTTTCTTCTCTGTCGCTCCTCAAGGATATCAAGGCAGATACGCTCAAGGTGGATATGGAGTTTATCCGCGAGACAAAGAATATGGAGCGCAGCAAGATTATCCTGAGGGCCATTGCCGGAATGGCCCGGGAACTCGGGATGCAAACTGTTGTGGAAGGCGTGGAAACGCAGGAGCAGGTAGACTGGCTGTCCAGTTGCGGTTATGCGGTTTTTCAGGGATTCTATTTCTCAAGGCCGATAGACGTTGAACAGTTTGAGACAAAGTACAAAGAGATCTGGTAACAGGGAAAGGACGACAAGGTATGCTGACCATTGAGCGGGCAAAGGAATTATGCAAGGGGAAGATCACACAGGAGCACCTGATCATCCACTGCACAAACGTCATGGCGGCCATGGGCGCCATGGCAGAGCACTTCGGAGAGAATCGTGAGCATTGGATGGCCGTCGGGTATCTGCATGACTATGACTATGAGCAGTTCCCGGAGGAACACCTGGCGCATACGGAAAACGAGCTTCTCGCCGAGGGCGTTTCAAAGGAGGATGTACGGGCGATTCTCTCTCACGGCTATACCATCTGCACCGATGTGGAGCCGCTCAGCAATATGGAAAAATCCCTGTTTACTGTGGATGAGCTGACAGGAATCATTGAAGCATGCGCCAGAATGCGTCCACACGGCATCCAGGATCTTGAGGTATCAAGCTTCATGAAGAAGTTCAAGGATAAGAAGTTTGCTGCCAAATGCAATCGGGAGCTGATCCGTCAGGGATGCGAAATGCTCGGTATGGATGTAAAAGAGGTGGCCGCCATCTGTATAGATGGCATGCGGCCGTTTGCAGCGGAGATTCATCTGCTGGGCACTGAGGCAGGGAAGTAGATGAGCCCTTTCTCAGCCTGCTGCAGGGTACATGAAAAGTGGGCAAAAAAGCATGTTGCATGAGACGCTTTTGTATGCTATACTTTCGTTAATTCATTTTATGGTTCAGCGGGCTGCTGATGAAAGAGAGGAGATAATAAAATGGGTAAGTTCGTAGTCAAGACGGTTCCTTCCGGCATCAAGTTTGACCTCAAAGCAACCAATGGTGAGATCATTCTTTCCTCCGAGGTCTATAAGTCAAAGAAATCCTGCATCAATGGCATTAACAGCGTGATCAAGAACAGCGCGGGTGCGGTTGAGGATCAGACGGTCGAGAACTTTGAAAAACAGCGTCATCCGAAATTTGAAATGTATACCGACAAAAAGGGTGAGTATCGTTTCCGCCTCAAAGCAACAAACGGTCAGATTATCGGTGTTTCTGAGGGCTATACCACCAAGAAGGCCTGTGAAAACGGAATTGCCAGCGTAAAGAAGAATGCAGCAGATGGCAAGATCGAAGAGCAGGAAGAGAAAAAGAAATAAGACTTTCGCGTAAATATGGGGAAGCGGGACGCACTCATGCATCTCGCTTCTTTTCTGCGTCAAAATGAATCGTGTGGGGGAACTGTCATGCAAAGGAGCAAGCTTCGCGCTTATATCGGAGATCGGGCGTTTTACGCACACCTCATGAGAATCGCCTTTCCGATCATGCTTCAAAACGGCATTACCAACCTGGTTTCATTGCTTGATAATATCATGGTTGGTGCGGTCGGCACCGAGCAGATGACGGGCGTTTCCATCGTAAGCCAGCTTCTGTTCGTATTCAATCTGTGCATTTTCGGCGGGCTTTCCGGTCCGGGAATTTTTACCTCTCAGTATTATGGCAAGGGTGACGATGAGGGAATCAGAAACACCTTCCGCTATAAGCTCTGGCTGGCCATGATCCTGTTTCTTGGCGGAACCGGAATCTTTCTCCTCTTTGGGAATTCTCTGATTGCTCTGTACCTGCATGACGGCGGGGAAACCGGGGATATCGCAATGACAGCCATGTACGGTCAGGAATATCTGCGGGTGATGCTCTTCGGCCTTTTGCCCTTTGCGATTCAGCAGGTATATGCGTCAACGCTGAGAGAGACAGGGGAAACCATGGTGCCAATGAAGGCTGGAATCACGGCGATTCTGATCAACCTGTCGCTCAACTATGTGCTGATTTTCGGGCATTTTGGCCTGCCGGCCCTGGGATGCGTCGATGCGGCCTGGGCAACCGTGATCGCAAGGTATGTGGAATGCTTCATTATCCTGATCTGGGCACACACCCATGCATCGCGTGTTCCATTCATTTGCGGCCTGTACCGTACGCTCAAGGTGCCGCTTACCCTGGCTAAGAGGATTTTCCTCAAAGGTTCTCCGCTGCTGATCAATGAGGCACTGTGGTCTTCGGGCATGGCTGCCCTGACACAGTGCTATTCCACCTT
>JAFUZM010000100.1 GCA_017476605.1 Clostridia bacterium | reverse complement strand
TGCCTATGCGGAAATGCTGAGAGGATTTGCTGAGGCAGCAGGGGCAAAGGTAGATATGAATCGGGTCTATACCGCAATCTTCAATTCCGCCGCTGAGGGAGATGCAGACTGTGGTGGCGTGATCAATGTCAATTACTTCTCCGGTGAGACCATTACGGGACTGGATGAGGGACGGCCGATGCTGGTGCGTCTGCCGGATGCAGCATTCAGCTTTAAGAACTTTGCCCGTTCACTGCTGTTTGGCGCAGTAGCGACGCTTAAGATCGGCATGGATATCCTGACCGTAGAGGAAAAGGTCAATGTCCTGTCGCTGCTGGGACACGGTGGCTTCTTCAAGACCGGGAACAGCGGACAGAAGCTCATGGCAGCAGCGCTGAATACACCGGTGTCCGTGATGAAGACAGCAGGTGAGGGCGGTCCCTGGGGCATGGCATTGCTGACGGCATATGCGGTCAATAGGGAAGAGGGCGAAAGCCTGGCAGATTACCTCAACCACAAGGTGTTTGCGGGTGCTGAGGGCAGCACGGTAGAGCCGGATGCAGTGGATGTGGCTGGATTTAATCGGTATATTGAACAGTTTAAGGCCATACTGCCTGCTGAATCGGCGGCGGTTGCCGGACTGAAAGCGTAAATGAGGAGGAACACGAAATGCGAATGCAGGAATATGAATTTTGGTTTGTTGTAGGCTCTCAGTTTCTGTATGGTCCGGAAGTCCTTGAGATTGTGGATAAACGGGCACAGGAAATGGCGGAGGAACTGAGTCGCTCCGAGGCGATCCCCTGCAAGGTGGTGTATAAGTGCACGGCAAAGACATCCGGTGAGATTACGTCGGTCATCCGGGATGCGAACCATGATGAAAAGTGCGCTGGCGTCATTACGTGGTGCCATACGTTCAGCCCGTCCAAGATGTGGATCAATGGGCTGAAGGACCTTCAGAAGCCCTATTGTCATCTGGCGACACAGTACAATCTGGAGATCCCGAATGAAGAGATCGACATGGACTTCATGAATCTCAATCAGGCAGCGCACGGAGACCGTGAACATGGCTTTATCGCTGCAAGGCTGCGGATCCCGAGAAAGGTCATTGCCGGATACTGGAAGGACATTGAGGTTCAGGAGCGCCTGGGCTCCTGGATGAGAGCTGCGGTTGGCGTGGCGTTCTCTAAGGGACTCAAGGTCATGCGCTTTGGCGACAATATGCGGGATGTGGCGGTTACCGAAGGCGATAAGGTGGAGACGCAGATCAAGCTGGGCTGGGAAGTCAATACCTGGGCAGTCGGTGATCTGGTTGCCGAAATGGATAAAACCACCGAGGCTGAGGTGGATGCCCAGATGGCCGAGTATGAGAAGCTGTATGACATCGCAACAGAGAATATAGAGGCGATCCGGTATCAGGCAAGAGAGGAAATCGCCATCCGCCGGATGCTGGACCGTGAGGGATGCAAGGCCTTCTCAAATACGTTCCAGGATCTGTATGGCATGTAGCAGCTGCCTGGACTGGCCAGTCAGCATCTCATGGCTGAGGGATATGGATATGGCGGCGAGGGCGACTGGAAAGTGTCTGCCATGACCGCCATTGTCAAGGCCATCGGCGAGGGAAAGACGGGCGGAACGTCCTTTATGGAGGACTATACGTATCACCTGGTTAAGGGACATGAATACAGCCTCGGTGCACATATGCTTGAGGTCTGTCCCTCACTGGCAATGGATCGTCCAAGAATTGAAACTCATCACCTTGGCATTGGCATGAACCGCCGGGATCCGGCACGTCTGGTCTTTGAGGGACGCGCGGGTGCGGCAATTGTCATCAGCCTGATTGATATGGGCGGACGGATGCGGCTGATCGTTCAGGATATTGAGTGCGTGAAGCCGATCATGCCCATGCCGAATCTCCCGGTTGCACGCGTTATGTGGCGGGCAATGCCGGACCTGACCCGTGGGGTTGAGTGCTGGATCATGGCAGGCGGCGCACATCATACGGTACTTACTCATGATGTGACAGCAGAGCAGATGCATGATTGGGCGAACATGATGGGCATCGAGTTTGTCCATATTACCAAGGACACCGTACCGGAGCAGCTGGAGCAGGAACTGCGGATCGCAGATCTTGTCTGGCGGCTCAGCTGAGAAATGATAAGCGGAAAGCAGAGGAAAAGTCGATGTTGGAATCGTTGAAAGAGGCCGTCTATCGTGCAAATATGCAGCTGCCGGCCATGCATCTGGTGACCTTTACCTGGGGAAACGTATCCGGAATTGATCGGGAACAGGGCCTGATCGTCATCAAGCCCTCTGGTGTTGAATATGATGAGCTGAGGCCCGAGGATATGGTCGTGCTTGATCTGGATGGAAATAAGGTTGAGGGAAAATATAATCCATCTACGGATACCAAGACGCACATTGTTCTTTATAAGGCATTTCCGGAACTCGGTGGTGTGGTGCATACCCATAGTTCATATGCGGTTGCATGGGGACAGGCTGGAAAGGATATTCCCTGTTATGGCACCACACATGCAGATTATTTCTATGGCCCGGTGCCCTGTGCCAGGAGTCTCACGGAACGTGAGGTTGAGGAGGATTATGAGTTAAACACCGGCAATGTAATCGTGGAAACATTCCGTGAGCGGAATCTGAATCCGGTGTATGTCCCGGGGGTGATCTGTCGCAATCACGGACCGTTTACCTGGGGCAAGGATCCGGCACAGGCGGTGTATCATGCCGGTGTTCTTGAAGAGGTGGCGAAGATGGCCCTCTTCACCTGTTCTCTTGATCCGAATACTCCACCGGCTCCACAGCATGTCCTCAATAAGCATTTCATGCGGAAACACGGCCCGAATGCCTATTATGGTCAGAGTGGGAAATAAACAGATAATTGAGACGTGCCAAACTCTGTTGTTAAGGAAAAGGATCGTGTTTTGGGCTCCTCCGATGAAACGGAGGAGCTCAATTCCTATGTAGCGTACCGTGCATATGCTTCGCATGTGCAAAGATCCAGATGAGCCGGATGATTTCTTGCATTGGTTGATTCTGAAGGAGTATAATGAACTTGAAAGAAAAGGAGGGGACATATATGCCAAAAGTTATTGCTACTGGAGTTCAGGATTTCGAAAAACTAAGAACAAATGGAAGCTTCTATGTAGACAAGACGGATTTTATCCGAGAATGGTGGAACAATCAGGATGAAGTGACATTGATTACTCGTCCGAGACGTTTTGGAAAGACACTGAACATGTCCATGATGAACTGCTTCTTTTCTTCCAAATATGCCGGACGTGGTGATCTGTTTGAAGGACTCAATATTTGGAGAGATGAATCTTTCAGAGCGCTTCAGGGAACATATCCGGTGATCTATCTTAGTTTTGC
>JAFUZM010000099.1 GCA_017476605.1 Clostridia bacterium | reverse complement strand
ATCTCCCATGCCATTCGCGCACAGGCGGGCGGAATTCCGGGTGCCCTTTCCAAGGTCGGGCTCAATCTGTTTGTGGACCCACGGCAGGAGGGACCCGGCATCAATCAGATTTCTACCGATTCCTCCTTTGTGAAAGTGGTTGAGGTGGATGGGCAGGAATTCCTTTACTATAAGCTTCCAAAAATCACGGTGGCCCTGATCAAGGGAACGGCAGCGGACCGCAGAGGAAACATTTCCTTTGATGATATGTACATGTCCGGGGATGCGCTCTCCATCTGTCAGGCGGCTAAGTCTCACAATGGAATCGTCATCGTCCAGGTGGACAAAATCGTCGATATGCCCTCAAGGCCCAGAAACGCCATTATCCCCGGATGTCTGGTGGATGCCATCGTGGTGTCAAATCCGGAGGAAAAAGAGGATGCACTTGAAGCGCTGACCGGAAGCTTTGAAATCCGATATGAGGATTGGAATTACTGGACGGAAAAGCTTGAGAATCTGACATCGGGCCATCGGAAAGAAAGCGTTGCCGCGCAGATCATCGGGGAGCGGGCGTCACGCGAGCTGCATAAAGAGGATATTGTAAATATCGGCATCGGCATTCCCGAGACCATCTCCGGCTTCGCGAGGAAGAGCGGGATGCTGGATCATATCACCCTGACCGTAGAGTCGGGGAGCATCGGCGGGTTCCCGGCCTCCGGGAAATTCTTCGGTGCAATGATCGGGGCTGCGTCGGTCTATGATATGGCAAACCAGTTTGACCTGTATAATCATGGCGGACTTGACATCTGCTTTATGGGGGCGCTTGAGGTTGACCGGCATGGCAATGTGAATGCCCACCGGGGACCGGGAGCCTATGCCGGCATCGGCGGATTTGCCAATATCACGGCCAAGACGCCGACGGTCGTGTTCTGCATGACGTTTAACACCAAGGGGCTAAGCGTCACACAGGAGGATGGAAAGGTGGTCATCCATGAAAATGGCACCATTCCAAAGTTTGTCGATCAGGTGCGCAGCATTTCCTTCTCGGCAAAGAATGCGATCCGCAACGGCCAGAAAGTGCTGTATGTCACGGAACGATGTGTATTCATCCTGACCAATCGGGGGCTGAAGCTCCTTGAGGTCTATCCCGGCGTGGACGTTCAGCAGGATATTTTGGACCTTTTGCCGTTTGAGGTGGAAGTGTAGAGCGGCTCCGAAAGGAGCCGTTTTTATGTACGGAAACAGGCCGGGATTGCGCATACAGTCCCGTGGACATCCGGCAGGCAATGCAAGGCTGCGTTAAAAAATTTCTGGTTGGAATTGACAGAAACGGGATTTCCCGGCATAATTCATGGGAACACTGGTCATATGGATAGAAGCTTGAGGTATCTGAATGCGGAGGAACAGAGTGATGGGAACAGAACGGAATATCATTGCAGTATGTGCAACCTGGGAGGATGTGGAGAACCTCAACCTTTTTCTGCTGCACATGATTGACGTCTCTGCAAAGCGGAATATTCTGCCGGTATGCATTACGTTTGACCGGGAAATCATGGAGATGCGGGGTGAAAAGGGAATCTGGGAGTTCCTTGAGCTGTTTGATATACGCAATCTCAAGGGCGTTGTCCTGTTCGGTGAGATGATTCGCTCGGAGGCAATATCAGGCAGTCTCATTCGCATGGCTCAGGAACGGAGAATCCCCGTATTCATGCTGGAACGGGAGCATGAGGGATGCATCAATCTTGCACTCAATTATCGCCAGGGATTTGAAAACATGGTACGGCATATGATCGGCCATGGCGCCCGCGATCTTGTCATGATTGCCGGTGCCCGGGGGAATCGCTATTCGGAGGAGCGGATTGCGATCTGCCAGAAGGTGGCGAAGGAGGTCGGCATTCCACTGCCGGAGGAAAAAATCCTGTACGGGAACTTCTGGTATCCCATTGCCAGGAAGGAGCTGGAGGAGTACCTTTCTCATCACCCGATACCCGATACCATCATCTGTGCCAATGACAACATGGCCATTGCGGCCTGTGATGTTCTCTGCCGGCGGGATATCAAGGTGCCCAAGCAGGTAAGGGTCAGCGGATTTGATGGGACGATTTCCTCTCAGCGGCATGATCCGACCATCACCACATGTGCACCGGACTTCACCCATGCGATCTATGAGATGATTGACCGTATCGAACATTGGGATCCACAAAAAAACGGCGAAACAGATCGGTTTGAGTGTGCGTATGAGCTGGTTCCAAATCAGTCCTGCGGCTGTGTTTCAAAGAGCCACAAGAACTCCTCCAGAATCATTTCTTCCCTGATCGGTGAAAACCTGGATTTCTCAAGGGCAATCAACGAGATGGGACAGTTCATGAGAAAATCCCTCAATATGAATTCCATGGAGGATCTCTCCAGCCAGCTCCTGAATCTGTTTTCCTTCTGGCCCAAACACTATTACTGTCTGGCGGTGTTTGACGAGGAGGAGAGAACACAGGCATGGACACTGGTTCATGGGAGCAACGGAGCGTTTACAGGCGGGGCACGTTTCCCATGGCAGAAGGATCCGCTTCCGGACTATGATGCGGTACTGTCGGATCATTCCATTTCCATTGCGCTTGCTCATCTCCTCCAAACGGCGGATGATACCATGGGGTACATGGTCATGGGCTGCCGGGAGTATTCGCTGAGGGAACAGCAGCGGTTTGAGGAACAGACGGTCTTTGTTTCCGCTGCGGTGAGTACCTGCCAAAACAATCGGCGGCTGAAGATTGCAAATGAGTCGATTACCAAGATGGCGGAGCATGATTTCCTGACGGATCTCTACAATCGCCGTGGATTTGTCGAGAGCATCCGCAAACGTCTGGAATCGGGGGCAATGCAGGACAGGTACATGGCCCTTTACTCGGTAGATCTGGATGGACTCAAGCAGATCAATGATGACCATGGACATGCAGAGGGTGACCGTGCGATCTGCAGCATTGCAGCGGCACTGAGAGACGTTACAAAGGACAGAGGCGTCTGCGCCAGGTACGGCGGGGATGAATTTGCATTCGTGCTGTTTGTCGAGAGTGAGATCACCGATATCGAAGCCCTTCGAAAGCAGATCGAGGAAAAGGCGAATCAGGAAATGGACAGCAGGGACTACACAATCTCAGCCAGCATCGGCGGCTGCATCCGCAAGGTGCAGGGAAGCATCGGGATTGAGGAAATGCTGGCTGAGGCCGATATGAATCTCTATGCAGATAAGCGCGCAAGGAAGACCATGCGTGTCTGAGGAGAACCCGCAGTCACCTTCTCTGGAACAACAAAAAAGAGCTGAGCCTTGGCTGGCTCCGTAACACAGCATTAGGCTCAAAATGGCGAAAGCGTAATGATTTTAAGTGCGCGGCGTGATTTCGGTCACGCCGTTTGCTTTGCCATTCGTTCATGGTTTTGGATAAAGGCGATAGCATTGTTTGCGATGTATACAACCGAGCTGTTGTGGCTGGTAAGTCAGGCTAAATTACAGTAAGCATAAAAGCAAGCTACACTGCTTACAGCCAGGATATGCAACATATGCGTGATGATAAAGCTACCGGATGACGCACTGCAATCTTGGCCTGGGATAGAGACGAACATATACAATGGAAGGAACGTATGAAATTGAAATTTTAATGTCAGAGAAAATTAACAGACCTGGTATCGTTGAAAAAGTCTCGAAACAGAGAGGAGTGGAAATCTTGATTTACCGTAATGACCAATTGAGGAGAGATGGTGATCCTATCGCAATAATGGATGGTTTTGCTTCACCTAGTCCTCTTTCCAGAATGCAGGCAATTGCAGGTGCAGTTAATCATAATGTTTTCAGCGATGCTGTAATTCAGCAGTTTGTTAAATTAACAAAAGATACTTCGCAAGTGATGGGTTATAAGGTTTCAGATCTTGCAATTGCTGCATTAGATAGGAGCGGCATTATTGAGTATAATGGTGACGATGTAACAATTCGTCGGTTAATCAATAGCGATAAATGGTTCGAGTAGACTAAGGTGCCTACTTTAATTGGCAGTTTGATAGTGTGCTGCATCTTGATATGACTGCTATCTGAAGTTATCCGGCAACGATGGTGAAGTATTGAAGGTAGTCGATGAGGATCAGGTGGACAACCTCTACAGACATCATCACAACAAAGTCTCAAACACCATGCAAGTGATCGGGGTTATCGGTAATGATTGGCATCACGTCTGGTTCCCGGCCATCAGATAGTATGTGTATGTGAGGCAGAGCGATCTGTCAGCAAGGAATGGCTCGCGATGAAGAAAGTATTTCATGAAAGGCAGCACGTATTTCAGGAGGAACAAGATGAAAAGAGATGAACTCTTATGTGCGTTGACCTTGCTTCTTATGGTGTTCAGCTTTCGGGCAACTGCCGAAGGATGGAATGATGCTGTGGCAGCTTATTCGCCGGTGCTCGCCCAGTATATGGCGGCATTCACCAGGAATGAGGGTGATCTCATGAACCGTGAATCTGCTGAAAGCGCTTATCTTTTTGCCCAATATGCCCAGCGCGATCCCCGGGAAGTGATTGGCTATTCGTTTCCGGATCTGAACAGGGACGGTGTGCCGGAGCTGGTGATCGGTACATTAGCAGATGAGGAAGATGCGGAGGATCAACTTATTTTTGAAATTCTGACCTTGAAAGATGATGTGCCCGTCACTGTGATGCGAGGCTGGGAAAGGTTCTGGGTGCAGCTGACCAGGAACGAAAATAGCTTGACGAGTAATTACGGCTATTATGCGGAGGGCTCATCCGGTGCGGCAAATTCTGTTTATGAATACGGACTTGCAGGGGCGGACATGACCCAATGGGAGGAAGTCTGTACACTGGAAGTCAATTATGATGAAAGTCTCCGGTCAAACTGGACGCTGAATGGCATGAGCATCAGCGAAAATGAGGCACAAGCAAGGATTGAATCCAGGCGGAAACATGTATTCTGGCTGCCTCTTACGCCTTTCATGGAGGATAACAGTCGACGGGATACTGGATTTACCGATGCTGGGACACCGGATGCGGCGGAGCGGTTTTGCCGTTCCTACAGAATCACCCCCGCAGGGCCCACTGTGGATCTGGTGATTGCTGATACCGGCAGGAGAAACGCCCCGGAGGTACGGCATGAAAATGTTCTCAGCGTGGAAATCACGGTACGTGAGACTGGACAAACTCAGCGCTTTGACTATGATGGTACAGAAACTCCCGCTACTGATTCCATGAGTTGTCTGGCCTGGCTGCAGGATATAAACTTTGATGGATACGGCGATCTCATGCTGTGCACCGCCCGAGGCGCTTCTAATGAATGTAGCGTCTTTTGTCTTTGGAACACGGAAACGGGGCGATTCGACGATATTAAGACGCATTGCGCATTTGACCTCGAAACTGAACGCTTTTCCTCCGAGATCACACCCCTGGAACTGGTTAATTTTACCTTGCAGGAAAGCAGCAATGGAGGGGACTATGTCATTTCCAATGATCTGGATGGGATCGCTAATTATTCTCAGTTTGTATATCGCTGGGAGGGGAATGCCCATGTGCCGGAGCTTACAGAGGTGCATGATGTATCCGGTGTTGGCCGTTCGCTGATCCGGGATCGTGTCTTTCTCTTTTTATCGCAGGGAGAGAAGGTGTGGGATCATGTTTATCCGGAGGAATGGTATTACGGCGCCACGGAACCCTATATGGCCTTTAGGACGGCAGCAGATTCCCTCTGGCAAGGCAGAAGCAGGGCGACAAAGCACGTGGATAACGTGGAATGGGTGAATCTGAGAGAGCAGGACAGCAAGCAATCCGCGTCCTTGGCTCGTCTGGATCGGCATACCAGCGTTGAGATACTTATGGAAAACTGTGCCGACGGCTGGACGTTGGTGCTGTGGGACACAGGAGAGCTGCAGGAAGAATGGTTTGGCAATCGAACTGAGATCGGCTATATCTGGCATAGCCTTTTAGACTGATTATGCCTTGTAGAAGCACACTGAAGATGGCGACGACTCGAGCGCAAAAAGCCGCTGGCAAGATCTGACTGATCCTGCCAACGGCTACTTTGCAAATTAGGCGTTGACTTGCAATATGTGATCTCTTTGGCTTGACTAGAGAGGTTTTCATCAGTTTCCGGCGAATGAGGTTTTATGGAAGACCTCAGAATCGGCTCTGTTTGACGATTACCTGAGGGTGGCCAGGAGGGCATCCTTAAATGCCTGGCAGGTTGCCCCGCTCTTTGTGCCGTCCACGACGATGCCGGATGCTTTTACCGACTGGATGGCAGCGCGTAACCGGCTGGCCTTATCGACGCAGCCGATGTGCTCAAGCAGCATGCAGGTAGCCTGCAGGATGCTTTCCGGGCTGGCATAATCGCCGAGACCTTCCTCAATCAGGCGCGGCGCCGAACCGTGAATGGCCTCAAACATGGCATACCGACTGCCTGTATTGGCACTGCCGGCGGTGCCAACACCGCCCTGAATCTGGGCGGCCTCATCGGTCAGAATGTCGCCGTACAGATTGGGTGCCAATATGACCTTGAAGCGGCTGCGGATGGCGGGATTGATGAGGTTGGCGGACATGATGTCAACGAAATATTCCTCCGTGGTGATCTCGGGATACTCGGCGGCGATCTCATGGCAGAGCTTTGAAAAGAGCCCGTCCGTCTTTTTCATGATGTTGGCTTTTGTGACGATGGCCACATGATCCTTTTTCGTGTTCCGGGCAAACTCATAGGCGGCTCTCGCAATGCGGCGGGTGCCCTCAATGGTGGTTACCTTGAAGTCCATGGAGAGGAGACCGTCAACCTCAATGCCGCTGCTGCCAAGGGTGTATTCGCCCTCGGTGTTTTCCCGGAAGAAGGTCCAGTCGATGTTCTCCTCGGGAACGGAAACCGGACGGATATTGGCAAAGAGGTCAAGCTCCCGGCGCAGTGTCACATTGGCACTGGTCATGGTTCCACCGGTGGGGGTGGTGGTGGGTCCCTTGAGAAGCACGGGGCAGGTCTTGATTTCGGCAAGGACGTCGGAGGGGACACTTTCCCCACGCGCAAGGCGGTTTTCGATGGTCAGACCCTCAATGGTTTTGAGGACGATTTTGCCGCTGGCGATTTCATCGGCAAGCAGGGTGCGCAGGACAGCCTCAGCGGCGGTCATGATGATGGGGCCGATGCCATCCCCCGGGACAAGGCCGATGGAAAGCGGACGACTCAGAAAGTCAAAAGGGGCGGTGCCGGAGAGGGACTCGGCACGTGCAATCTGCTGAGTGAGAAGACGCTCGATATGAGCGAGCTGTGCTTTGATATCGTACATAAGTGACCTCCATTAAACCCGGCCGAGGATGCTGTCACGTGCATGCTGGATGTGCACGGTGGTGAGTTCCCGGGTCCGTGTCTCGTCGCGCGCGGCAATGGCCTCGTAGATTTCGCGGTGCTCTGCCAGGGACTGCTCGGCACGGGCAGGGACGGAAATCGAAACACGGCGATACTTCATGATCTTGCGATGCAGAGGCTCAAGCATGTCGCAGTAAATGGTGCTGCCGCAGTGATGGTAAATCAGCTGATGGAAGCGGCTGTCCATGTTCTTGATGAGATCCGGTTCTTTTTTAAGCGTGTAGAATTCCTGGAGATCAAGGGCTTCCTTGAGTGCGCGGATGTCCTCCTCCGTCATGTTCCTGGCGGCTCTTGCGGCGGCCAGACCCTCGACCTGAAGGCGGATTTCATAGATGTCCTCAATGTCTGAGGGGAGAATGCCGATGACCCGGGCACCGCGGCTGGAGAGCTCAATGATGTGCTCCATGCTGAGACGCTTGAGTGCCTCGCGAATGGGGGTGCGGGAAACCTTCATCTTCTCGCTGAGCTTTCCCTCGGTGAGAATCTCATCCCGTTCGTAAACCCCGCTTAAAATATCGTATTCAAGGGCTTCAAATACCTGATCTGCCAGGGAAACCATCTGATGCTGGCGGGCGTGGAAATCGTCCATAGTGCTGCTCCTTTCCTGATGGGGAATTATAGACGGGCAAGTTTGCCGTCCGTGAGCTCTTCAATCTTTGTTTCGAGCTCCTCAATGCTCATGGAGGCGACGCGGCCGGCGGCATACTGTGCGTCGATCCATTCCTTCATGCGAACGACCAGATCATCCTGCTTTGTCACCATTTCATCGCCCTCCAGCATGTAATTGCTGTTGATCCAGAAGGCGATGCCGGCCAGGCCGCTGTTTTGGCCGATCATGACGGTGGCGGGCCGGTTCAGGATCTTCTTGGTATTGAAAATGTTGTAGATTTCCTCATCCTTCATGAGACCATCTGCGTGGATGCCTGCACGGGTCTGATTGAAGCAGCGGCCGACAAAGGGAGTCATGGGCGGGATGTCATACCCGATTTCCTTCTTGTAATAATCGGCGATTTCTGTTATAACTGTTGGGTCCATTCCATCCAGTGAACCACGCAGAGAGGCGTACTCCATACACATGGCCTCAAGCGGGACGTTTCCGGTCCGCTCGCCGATGCCAAGCAGTGTGCAGTTGACGGCACTGGCACCATAGAGCCAGGCGGTGCTGGCGTTGGAGACGGCTTTGTAAAAATCGTTGTGGCCATGCCACTCGAGCATGTTGCTTTCCACATCCGCATAGTGCTGCAGACCGTAGATGATGCCGGGAACCGAGCGGGGGAGTGCAACCTCGGGATAGGGAACGCCGTAGCCCATGGTGTCACAGGCACGGATGCGGACGGGAATGCCGGCTTCCCTGCTCATCTTCATGAGCTCACAGACAAAGGGGACGACAAAGCCGTAGAAGTCGGCGCGGGTGACGTCCTCAAGATGGCACCTTGGCATGACGCCGGATTCAAAGGCCAGTTCGACGGTTTCGAGGTATTTTTTCATGGCCTGGCTGCGTGTCAGCTTCATCTTTTTGAAGATGTGGTAGTCGCTGCAGCTGACCAGAATGCCGGTTTCCCGTATGCCAAGATCCCGAACCAGTTTAAAGTCCTCCTTGGAGGCACGAATCCAGGTGGTGATTTCCGGGAAACGGAACCCGAGGTCCTGACAGCGGCGAATGGCGTCACGATCCTTCTCGGAATAGGCAAAGAATTCGGTCTGACGGATGATCCCGTAGGGGCCGCCCAGACGATGCATGAAGGTATAAAGATCCACAATCTGATCGACGGTATAGGGGTTGATCGCCTGCTGACCGTCACGGAACGTGGTATCGGAAATCCAGATTTCCTCAGGCATGCCCATCGGGACACGCCGATGGTTGAAGGGAATCTTTGGAACGGTTTCATAATCATAAATGTCCCGATACAGATTCGGATTCTCGACATCCTGCAGGGAATACCGGTAGTTTTTCTGTTCGAGCAAATTGGTTTTGCTTGAGATTTCGAGCACGATGGTCACCTCTTGAACGTTTTAGTGTATACAAGTGTACACCTGTACAGATAATCTGTCAAGCATCCTGTTTGGCGGTATACAGACAGATATAACGCACGATGTGCATATTATCGTGCTTAGAAGGGGAAGAAAATGAGAAAAAACATGAGGCTTGGTGTCTGCTATTATCCGGAGCACTGGGAGGAGTCCCTCTGGGAGGAGGATCTTCTCAGAATGCGTGACTATGGGATTGATACCATCCGTATCGGAGAATTTGCCTGGAGTCTCTTTGAGCCCACAGAAGGGGTATTTGACTTTTCCATGTTTGACCGGTTCCTTGCTCTGACAGAAAAGACAGGGATGCAGGTGATCATGGGAACCCCGACGGCAACGCCGCCCATCTGGCTGACGGAGAGGTATCCGGAGGTGCTCAATGCCACGGCAGATGGAACGCTGTACCGTCATGGCCTTCGGAGGCATTACAATTATAATTCAAAGAAGTATCAGGAGCTCTCCACCCGGATTGTCACCCGAATGGGGGAGCACTTTGGCCACCATCCCATGGTCATAGGCTGGCAGATTGACAATGAGATCAACTGCGAAACGCCAGAGTTTCATTCGGAGGCGGATCATGCAGCGTTCAGGGAATACATGAAGGATAAGTATGAGACGCTCGAGAATCTGAATGAGAAAATGGGCGGGAACGTCTGGAGCCAGAGGTATACGGAATGGGATCAGGTCACCCTTCGGCGGCCTACGGTGAACGGGCACTATAATCCCCATCTGCTGCTGGAGGAGAAGCGCTTCTTTTCGGAGAGCGCCATCTGGTTTTGCCGGATGCAGTGTGACATCCTGCGGCCGCTGATCGGGGATGCGTTCCTGACGACGAACGGAATCTTTGATAATCTTGACTATACCCGTCTCATGCAGGGCCTTGACTTCCTTTGCTATGACAGCTATCCCAATTTTGCACTGGCCATGGATCGCAGCGGCCAGGAGGATCCGCTCTTTCTGGATCGCAAATGGAGTAAAAATCTGAGTGTTGTCCGGGCACTGTGTGCGCCCTTTGGCATCATGGAACAGCAGGGCGGAGCAAACGGCTGGACAGGCCGGATGGAAGCCCCGATGCCAAGGCCGGGACAGCTTCGCCTCTGGACGTTCCAGAGCATTGCACACGGGGCGGACTTTATCAGCTTTTTCCGCTGGCGGACGGCGCCCTATGGAACGGAAATCTACTGGCATGGCCTTCTTGATTATGACAATTATCCAGGAAACCGGCGGATGCAGGAGCTGGCAGAGATTTCAAGGGACATGCATAAACTGCCCGTGGAACCAGGACAGTATCTGGCACGCATTGCTGTCCTGCGAAATTATGATAATGAGTGGGATGCGGCGCTGGATAAATGGCATGAGCGCGTTGAAAAGGTCAGTGAGCGCGGACTTTTTGAGGCCGCACAGCTGCTGCATGAGCCCATGGATTACCTATACATGAATGAGTCAGTAACGCCGGAACAGCTAAAGAAATATGACCTTGTGATCTGGCCGCATGCAACCATCCTGGAGGATCGCTATGTGGATGTGCTGAGATCGTATATGGAGACGGGCGGTCAGGTGATGTTTGGCGCGAGAACGGGATATAAGGATGCGTTTGGACGCTGTCCCATGCGCCCAATGGGCTTTGGCGCAGCCGAGCTGGCGGGAATCCGGATTGAGGACTATACGTTCATCGGTCCCTATGATGAACCGGGAATGGCAGAGATGGATGGGACATCCATTGAGATGCCGGTCTTCAATGATGTGCTTCTTGCCTCGGAGGGGACACAGGTTGAGGCGAGATACTCATCCAATTACTATAAGGGGAAACCGGCCATTGTCTCAAGGACCTGCGGACAGGGACGCATCTGGTATGTGGGCTCCGCATTTTCCCGGAAAACCGCGATGTGCCTGTTGAAAAAGCTCGGCTTTGGCGAACCGTATCAGGCATACCTGACGCTTCCGGAGGAGTGCGAGCTTGCGGTACGCGGGAACCTCTGCTTTGTGCTCAATTACGGGCGGAATGCTGCCGGGATCACCGTTCATGAGGAAATGCAGGATGTGCTCCTTTGTAAGCAGGTCGTTGGGCAGCAGCAGATCGCGCCCTTTGATGTTCGCGTCTATGCGCTGCCGGAGACAGGAAAATGAGCCGGGAACTTGTAACGGTGACTGAGCTTTGTGGGGGAATTTCCCTGCAGATTCTGGATGACTTTTCCCTGTCGGGGATTGCAAACAGCGGCCAGTGCTTTCGGTTCAAAGCGCTTCGTGATGGAGGATATCGGGTCATCCATGAGGGCCGGGTGCTTGACATGTTCCAGACAGGACAGGGAGAGTACCACCTGAACTGCAGCAAAGAGCAGTTCAAGGAAATCTGGCACTCCTACTTTGATCTTGGGGAATGTTACCGTGAACTCAGGGAGCGGATTGATCCATGTGAGGACGCGTTTCTCTATCGGGCAGCGGAATCAGGCAGGGGAATACGGATTCTCGGGCAAAACCCCTGGGAGATGCTGATCAGTTTCATCATTTCGCAGAATCGAAACATTCCCGCTATCTGTACCTCCATTGAGATGCTGGCAAGGATGGCGGGAAAACCGATTCAGTTGGGGGATGACTGTGAGCATGCATTTCCTGAACCTGAGCCTCTGGCTGCGCTTACGGAATCCGAGCTGCGCGCCTGCAAGCTGGGATATCGTGCCGAGTATGTATCGAGGGCAGCCAAAGAGGTGGCAGAGGGGAAACTGGACCTTACGACGCTCGCACGCGCTTCAGATGAGGCAGCCATGGAGCGCCTGCTTGAGGTGCATGGCATCGGGAAAAAGGTGGCAAGCTGCATCCTGCTCTTTGGATACCATCGCCTCAATACATTTCCCATTGATGTCTGGATCAGGCGAACGCTTGAGAAATGGTATCCGGATGGATATCCCTTTGAACGATATGCACCGTATAATGGTGTATATCAGCAGTACATGTTTGCCTATTCAAGAGAAAATAGCGACGATTTGGCTTAAATACAGGGATTCTCGGAATCTTCTGTTTATGAGCCGGCAATTTTGTTAAATACAGATTCTGAGGCAGCCGGAGAGAGGCTGCAGGTGCACGGAGGAAATACAGATGGAAGCGGATCGGAAAAGAGAACAGCTGGAATGGCGGGGGATATTTAATCCGGCAGATCTTAAAAAGGCAGAAGCGATTGCGGCAGATGCAAAAGTGATTGAGACAAATCAGTACTATTATTATAGCGGTTTACGAAGATACTTAAATGTAAAAGGCAAAAATATCGCGATTTCCGCGCGCCAGGAGCCGAAGACACTGGGAAGTACATTTAATAATACATGGTATGAATGTGATGCCTGTCGGCAAAACAGACGGTGTTATCATGCAGCGGCCATGATGATGGTGCTTGAGAGACAGAACGGCCCATGGACTGTCTATGAATCAGATAGTGAATACAAGCGCAGAAAAGAGGACGAGGACTTCCAGCGGCGTAAAAATGAGGACATACAGAAAAGGAAAAAAGATGGTCTGAATGAAATCCCGGCACTTGACGCCTTCCAGGACAGGAAAAATGAAGGACCGATTCTTTTTGATCTTGAAAAAATCCTTTCGGAGTATAAGACAACGCCTGCTGCGGTAAAGAGAATCCAGAGTGCGAAAGAACGCATGTGGAACTATGGAACAGGTGGTACGACCTGTACACAGCTGCGTATGGGCAAAAAGGTACTGACATTCGGCAAGTCATTTTCGAATGATTTCTATGAGAGCCGTGTCTGGGGAACGCTCGATTCGACTGGAAAGCTTAATTGGTATGAGACCTTTTCAGAAAAGCCAAACAGGTACACAAGTGTTTATATGCCCGCTTCTGAAATACCGGAGAATCGAATCACACCGGATAAGGTTCTCAACGAATATGTGCTGGCAACAATCTGGGATGTCTGGAATGTTGCAGATAGAGAAGGCAAAGAGAAAGTCACGGATTCTGGCGCAGAGACCTTCTTTAAAAGCATTCGCGAAATGCGTGAACAGGGTGCAAGAAAGGAAATCAACAAGACAGAGAAGCCAAAGAAGAAGGAAAACGTTGAATTGCTTCCCCGCATTGTTGTCGAGGAGGGCTCACCTCAGCTTTCGTTTAAGATCGGTGTGACCGGAAGCAGGAAATACATTGTCAAGAACTGCTATGATCTCATAACAAGTGTTGGGAAAGAGCAGGAGTATGTTCTTGGCAAACGGGAATCCATTGATTTTTCAAAGCAGACCTTCACGTCGCAGTCACTGGTTCTTTTTGACTATATCGGACGCAATAAGGCTGACTCCTTCGGCGGTGTATACCAGGTTACTCTCAAGCACAGCAGACTCGACAATTTCTACGATATGTATCAGGATGGTGTGTGCGAGCTTCTTGATAAGACCAACGGCATTAAGGATGAACTCGTCAGGGTCAATCACATGGACATCCGCTTCAAGCTGACGGCAGATCGTCTTGCAGATGCCAGGGGAAAATTCATGGGCGTTGTCGTCACCGGATTTGTCCCGGTGCGAATCCCGGGCAGCTCCTATAACTATGTTCTTGACCGTACAGGCCTGTCGAGAATTACGCAGCAGGAGGAGCAGGTCTTTGCACCTTTCCGCAAGGTGGCCGATGCAGCAGGATATTTCCGTTTCCAGGTCGGAACAGACCGCCTTCAGGAGTTTTACTATCGGGTCCTTCCCGGTCTTATGGAAAACCCCTTTGTGGAATTTGTGGACAACTGTGCAGATGAAGCGGCCAATTATCTGCCGCCGGAGCCGATTTTCAACTTCTATCTGGACCTTGAACAGAAGGTGCTGAAGATTCACGGAAAGGTGGCCTATGGGGAACGGGAATATGATGTTGTCCCCATCCCAAAAGGGCAGACATTCAGTGAATATCATGATGTCGAGCAGGAAATGAGAGTCTCGGAGGTGCTGCATCGCTGGGCTCCGAATTATGATCCGGAGGGGAAAAGCTTTTCAAAGGCGATCACGGATGACAGTCTGTATGAGCTGCTTCTCGCCGGTATCCCGGAGCTTGAATATTATGGACGTGTGCACGGGAACAGTGAACTGCGTGCCTGCCGTGTCATCTCGCAGCCACAGGTCCATGTGGGCATCTCCGTGGATACCGACGGCCTCCTCAACATTTCCGTAACATCGAAGGATCTTTCCTCCAGAGAACTTCTGGATCTTTACAACAGCTATGTCAAGAAAAAGCGGTATTACCGCCTCAAGAGCGGGGACTATATTGATCTCACGCAGGAGGAGCAGCTGGGAGAACTGGGAGAGTTCCTTGAGCAGATGGACCTTGTGCCCATGGATGTTATCAAGAAAAAAATCCAGATTCCCCTGTATCGTGCGCTGTATCTTGACCGCATGCTCGAGGAACACGATAAGATCGCGGCGTCAAGAGACCGGACATATCGCGCGCTGATCCGCAATTTCAAGACAGTGCGAGAGGCGGAGTATGAGGTACCGGAAAGCCTGGAGGAGACGCTGCGTCCCTATCAGGTATATGGCTATAAGTGGCTCAAGACGCTTCAGGCTGCCGGCTTCAGCGGCATTCTCGCGGATGAAATGGGTCTTGGTAAAACCATTCAGATGATCTCCATTTTCAAGGAAGATCATGATGAGGAGGTCAAGAGCAGAAAGGGAAAGAAAACAGAAAAGCAGCATCTGCCGTCTCTGGTCATCTGCCCGGCGTCCCTTGTCTACAACTGGCAGGAGGAGGTTGAGCGTTTTGCTCCGGACCTTACCTGTCGCGTGATTGCAGGCACAACGGCGACAAGAAAGAAGATCATCTCAGAACGGGAGGATGTGGATGTCTTTGTGACATCATATGACCTCCTGAAGCGGGATATCAGCGTATATGAGGGACTGACGTTCAGGAACTGTGTGCTGGACGAAGCACAGTACATCAAGAATTCAAAGTCGGCCGCAGCCAAGTCCGTGAAACTGATCAAGGCAGAGCATCGTTTTGCGCTGACCGGTACCCCGATTGAAAACCGTCTCTCTGAGCTTTGGAGCATCTTTGATTTCCTGATGCCCGGATTCCTGTACAGTCAGGGCGAGTTTGAAAAGAATTACGAGATTGAAATCACCAAGCATCACGACGAGGAGAAGACGGAAAAGCTCAAGGCAATGACCTCGCCCTTTATCCTGAGACGCAAGAAAGAGGACGTGCTCAAGGATCTCCCGGCTAAGCTTGAAGAAGTCCGGTATGCCCGCCTTTCCGGTGAACAGCAGAAAATCTATGATGCGCAGGTGGTGCGCATGAAGGAGATGCTGCGCGGCGGCGAATTGGCAGGGGAAGAGAAGATCAAAATCTTCGCCGAGCTCATGCGGATTCGTCAGATCTGCTGCGATCCGTCTCTGGTCTTTGAGAATTACCTGGGCGAAAGTGCCAAGCGTGAGGCCTGCATTGAGCTTGTCAAGAGTGCAATTGAAGGCGGTCACCGCATGCTGATCTTCTCGCAGTTTGTGTCAATGCTCAATCTGCTTGAGGAGGATCTCAAGAAGGAAGGCATCGAGTTTTACAAGATCATCGGCGCCACCCCGAAAGAGAAGCGCCTTCAGATGGTACGCGATTTCAATGAAGGGGATGTCCCGGTCTTCCTGATCTCCCTTAAGGCCGGCGGTACCGGACTCAACCTGACCGGAGCGGACGTGGTCATCCATTATGATCCATGGTGGAATCTGGCCGCACAGAATCAGGCGACGGACCGTGCGCATCGAATCGGACAGACACGTCAGGTGACGGTATTCAAGCTGATCCTGAGAGATACCATTGAGGAGAGGATCATGAAGCTGCAGGATGCCAAGCAGGATCTTGCAGAGGCGATTCTTGAAGGGAAGAGCGAATCTCTCCTGTCGCTGTCCAACGAAGAGCTCATGGCCCTTCTCGGATAACCTGGACCTGCGAAGGGGAAAACGATCTACGGACCGTCGTTTGACGGATAAAGTGTGAACACAATGAAAAACGAAGAGAACAGGAAATATATAAAAGCGGGGCTTACAGCAATCGCTGTCATTGCAGCAGCACTGATTCTGTTTATGATCCTCTATCAGATGGACAACATAAAGAAAAATGTGAGTGGGGTTCTCTCCATCCTCATGCCCTTTGTCTATGGCGCGGGGATTGCGTACATCCTGTCCCCGTTATGCGGGAAGCTGGAGACGTTTTTTGGAAATACACTGGGGAAAAAGAAACTCGGCAATGCCCTTTCCATTCTGATTTCCATTCTGGTATTTCTTGCGGTGGTTGTGGCCATTGTTCTGATCATTGTTCCGCAGGTGATCCAAAGCATCATTACGCTTATGAACACGCTGCCGGGACAACTCAGAGCGTGGAGCAGGAGAATTGAATCACTGACGGAGATGGATCCCGATTTCCGCCGACTGTGGGAGAGCATATCTGCCCAGGTGGTCACTAAAATCGAAGAGTTCCGGGACGGGGGAATCATGCCGGTGGTTCAGGCGGTTCTCTCCGGAACAGCGACCTATGTCTCCCTCCTTCTCAAGGTGCTTAAGGACCTGATCCTTGGCATTGTGATCGCCGTTTACTTCCTTGCAACAAGAAAACAGTTTGCCACACAGTCGCGGCTGGTTTTATACAGCCTGCTCCCGGAAAAGTGGGCGGGGCTGATTGAACAGGAAATTCAGTACGGGGACCGGATGTTCAATGGCTTTTTCATTGGAAAGCTGCTTGACAGTACCATTGTGGGCATCATCTGCTTTATCGGCTGCAGCATCATGAAATTACCCTCGGCTGCCCTGATCGCGGTGATCATCGGTGTGACCAATATCATTCCGTTTTTTGGACCGTTCATCGGAGCGGTTCCGTGTGCATTGCTGCTGCTTATCAGCAATCCCATCCATGCGCTGATGTTTGTCATCTTCATCGTGATTCTCCAGCAGGTGGATGGGGATATTATCGGGCCCAGAATTCTCGGAAACTCCATCGGGCTTTCCGGATTCTGGATCACCTTTGCAATCGTACTGTTTGGCGGATTGTGGGGACTTTTCGGGATGATCATCGGTGTTCCGCTGTTTGCCGTCATCTATGATGTGCTGAGGAAGCTGTGCTATCATTTTCTTAAAAAGAAAGGACTCGGGGCAATGATTGAGGCTTACAATGCCAGATTTCATGCACCGCTTCCCGAAAAACCGCAAAACAAGAAATAGACAAAAGAGCATCGCAGAAGCGATGCTCTTTTGAAAGTGTCTTTGGAGGCTGATGATCTGAGGCCAGAGCCGCCTGGCGCGCCTTCATGGTGCACTATACCTGCTGCTCATGGTCAAGTATGAAACCCTGGTACCCAGCCGGGCTTTGGTTCCCCGTTATTCGAATTCAATCCGAGCGACGTTTCGTACCGCGCGTTTGGAATTGGCATCGCCAAAAACGATCAGTTGAACGCTGCCGTCCTCGTTCATGATCAGATTGGCGTTGCCAATCTCTCCGGCTTCCACGGTAGCGGAATACTCGTCGTCGGATGTCACAGTGACCTTCGAAAAGACAGCATCGGCTAAGTCGCTGAGCTCAATGCCCGGGGCATCAATTCGGCGCTCTTCTCCCTTGCCGTTGACAATGGTACCGGTGATCCGGATAAGGGAAAGCTCATTGAGGGAAACATAGCGTTCTTTGCTATCTTGTCGCACCAGGATCGCGCCCTCAGGGACGGCTTCCCGAGTGGTCAGATGGATCACTGTCAGCGCAGCTGTGACCAGAATGAGGACACCAAACAAAAGGAAGATCCATTTTTTCTCTTTCATGCATTTTCCTCCCTTTTTTGGGTTTCAAACTTTATGATGGGGCTGAGCCGCTTCGCCAGGTTGCTGGCCAGTGCCCCACAGACGGCGCCGCTGGTAAGAGCGACAGCTATGTAGAGGAGCATTGGGATGCCTCTCAGCCGAAAAACGATCATATTGGCTGTGAATCCGGCTGCCGCAGCGGCCAGCATATTGGCCAACACCGCAGTAGTCAAAGCTTCCCAGTGCATCTTGCCGCTCACATAAACCACACAGTCTATTATGATTCCCGGCACGATATATCCGATCGGAGTGAGGATTCCCATACTGCCCACCATGCCCATGGCAATTGCAAGGACGCTCTGTACAGCGCCCATCACGGTTGCGCACCCGAAGCGGGGGATCAGCATAGCCGCGATTACAAGGAACATCAGGGAAAAGCTGGTGCCGATACCGCCGGGGATGTGAAGAGAACCCGTGATGATATTGGCGATGGGGGCGATGATCCGCTTGGAAAAAAGGCCCAGATCACAGCATAGGGCGAGGAAGATGAGTGCTCTCAGTCTGGTGCGTTTCATCTGTTTTTCTCCTCCCATTGCCGGACAAGAGGAAGAAGCGCTTCATACAAAGTCTCTCTGTTCTCTCTTGTGATGTGATAAACGGCAGCGCGGGGGTGGCCCTTTACCCGTTCAAGAAATGGTACGCCACGCTTGGATTTCACTGCAGCAAGAACCGGAATCTCTCCATCCAGACATGCAAGGACCTTTTCCTGAAACAGACGGGCGTTTTCTTCCATGACGCCCAGCTCATCCATGAGTATGACGCTGCCCTCGGCTTCCAGATACCTGGTTCCCAGGCAGTCAAATACCTCCGGGTATCCCACTCTTGAGATCCCGTTGCTGACACCGACCAGGTTATAAGGTGACGGGATCAATGGATCACAGTGCACGGGGTAGATATGGGTGAGCCGCATGCCATTGTTCTGTCTAACTTTTGTAATAAAACCGGATCGGGACAGGCTGCAGCTTTCCATCAGGCGCCGTATCAACATAGACTTCCCGGTCTGAACATCTCCGACGATCAAAATATGGTTGGTTTCCATGGTCTCCCTTAGGCAAAAGCCATCTGCCATGAAAACAGACGGCTTTCAGATACAAGAATAGAGGAAGCGATTCTCGCTGCATCATCCTGCACTGCTTCTCGCAGAAGGCAGGATGATAACGCTAAAGATCATTATACTGATATCCTGAGCGGCGTCAAGCTATATCGCGGCACGCATCAGGGCAGTGTGCCTGGGAGCATGCCCTGATGAGCTTTGGCAAATGAACGGCAAGCAATGCAGAAGACTCAAAGGCTTTGAACCTGCTCGGCAGGGGCACAGTCGGCTTAAAATGGAATCGCCATCAATGCCTGAACGGGTAGAATGACGAAATAATAGTAAAGGATAGAGCGTATGGACTACAGTGTTTCCATAGTATGCGGTGGAAAGAGCAGACGCATGGGTGAGGACAAGAAAAGCATTTGCTGGCATGGTGAAACTCTTTTGGATCGGATTCTTCACGGCTTTCCCGGGTGTGATGACCTTTTTCTGTCGATCAATGATGAAACGACAGGGGTGCCCGCAGGGATACGTGCGGTCAAGGATATTTACCCCGGCTGCGGTCCGCTTTCCGGTTTGCATGCGTCGCTGCTGTGTATGCGAAGCGAACTGCTTTTTGCTGTAAGCTGCGATGCTCCTTTGATCGACCAGCGTACGGTACAGCAGCTTGAACCACTTCTGGGCGGACATATGGCTGTCGTGCCAAGGACATCGGATGGACGGATCCACCCGCTGGCAGGACTGTATCGGCGTGAACTTGGCGAGATTGCAGATCAGCAGCTCAGATGTGGAAACTATAGGGTTCAGGATTTTCTCAAACAGATCGATGCCGTGTATCTGCCCGGGGCTGTCCTTCCATACGGAGAACTGACGCTGAGCAACCTGAACACGCCAGAAGACATTCTTCATCTGGAGGAGAAGCTAAAACTCAATCGCTTTGAAGGACATTAAACCCAAAAGGCGGGGTGATTGCACATGAAGTGCAGATCACCTCGCCTTTTTGTATGGAAAATCTGTTGAATCCGGTGTTCCCGTGTTTTAGAGCTGCGAGCCCATGAATCCATTACTTGGCAAACTCAGCAGCATAGATGCCTGCGAGACGACCGGTAGTCAGTGCGGTGGAAAGACCGACACCCTCGACGTTACCGTACGCGGCAACAGAGATGCCAGAGAGGTTATTGCCAGTGGCATACAGTCCGGGGATCGGCTGATCCTGGGAGGTCAGAACCTCGAGCTTTTCGGTGACATTGACGCCGCCGAGTGCACCAAGAACCGCGTTGTATCCCTTAGTGACATAGAAGGGGCCTTCCTCAACGGTCCAAAGCAGGCTCTCCGGGCTCTTGAAGAACTCGTCATCCTTGCCGGCTTTTACGTAACTGTTGTAGTTTGCGATGGTTTCCTTGAGGGTTTCCGCATCGCAGCCGATGAAGGCAGCGGCTTCCTCAATGGTGTTGGCCACAATACCGTCGCCAGTTGCGCTCAGAGTCTCAAAGTCGGAAACGAAATCTTCCTTGGAGATCGGGGCATGATAGATGGTGTGCTCTCCGTTTTCATCGAACATGCCGTTCTGATCCCAGTAGTGAATCCAGGAACCGGTATTCTCGTAGCTGGCATCTGCCCAGCGATTGACGGTGGCTTCATCCACGATGGTATAGGCAAATCCGCCCTGTGCGAGCACTGCGGAGGAGAATTCGACGGTATCCTTGAGGAGATCCTCATTCATGAAACGCTTGCCCTGGCGATTGACCCAGAGAATGGGGGTATTCATGGTCAGCTGTGTTGCAACCTTGATGGCACCGCCGTCCGGTGTGCTAGCAGCCTTCGGTCCGACACCGTGGTTCATGGTCAGAAGCTCGCCCTTGGCAGCACCATTATCATAGAGCATCTGCAGGCCGACGCCGTCGCATCCGCCGATGACGAAGGCAGCCTCATAGACGTCATCACCCATGGCTTCGCGCATCATTGCCTCATTGCCGGCAAAGGATCCGGTGGCCATGATGACAGCCTTTGCATTGACGGTCAGGGTGCCGTTGTCTGCTTTGGTGCAGATGATGTTCCAGGTGCCGTCCTCGGCTTTTTCGAGCTTTTCGGCATGAGTACCATAGCGAATGTCCACATTGTTCTTTTCAAGATATTCGGCCATGTGGACAAAGGGCTGTGTATTATTCCAGCGATGGTATACGATGGTCTCACCGAAATGGGCAATCTGCTGCGGCTGCGCAGAGAGATACATGGCAATGTCATGATCCAGAACGTACTGGACAGTCTCGGCACTCTCGGAAACAAGGGTGCGAATCAGCTTGCCGTTTCCGAGGAACTGTGTCCGGTCAAAGATATGCTCGAACCAGTACTGCTCATCTGAACCGAGGTCATCTCCATAGCGTTCATGCTGCAGCACGCTGTCGATGGCAAACATGCCCTGCGCAGCGTTGCCCATACCGCCAAGTCCATTGGTCATCTCAATACCGATAACCTTGGCACCATTCTCAGCGGCGGAGACAGCGGCAAAGGTGCCGGATGCGCCTAATCCGATGACGGCGACGTCTGCAGTGGCACTTTCATCCTCGCCTTTGACTTCCTCCGCCTTCTCAATCAGGCCGGCAGCTACAAAAGCATCCTCAGCGGCGGCAACAACGCCTGCACTGGTGAGGGAGGCACCGGAAACAGCATCAACATAGGGAGACTGTGCCTCAAGGATGGCAGCAGCCAGAACAGGCATTGCCGCTCCGCCGAGCTCAGCGGTCTCGGAAGGGCCTTCAACGGCCACATCGGTTACGGTACCGTTTTCAACGGTAATGGTTACGGTAACGCCATCTGAACCAAATCCGGCGGCTGTCGAGGTATAGGTTTCTGCAAATGCACATCCGGCGATCAGCAGAAAGCAAAGACAGAGGCATAAAGAGAGGTACTTTTTCATAGCAATTTCTCCTTTTCCATGAATGATGAATCACTCATTTGTTGACATTGTTTGTATCTGCAGCAACGAGTTCAAGGATGCGGTGAATTGTCTTTTCAAGAAGACTGACCTGATCTTCACCGATTTCATTGAGAATCGTGCCAAGATGCGCATGATAGTCGGCCACATACGTCTGATACAGTTCCCGTCCTGTTTTGGTGAGGGAAACATAGACGACGCGGTTGTCCGTCGTGTCTTTTTGCTTTTCGACATATCCCATTTTGTTGAGATCGCGCAAAACCAGTGTGATTCCCGGTTTTGTTACATCCAGCATCTCACTGATGTCGCTGACGCGAACAGGCCCTTTTTCACTTAATACTGCAATCTGCTCAATCACGCGAACGCAGCGGGGCGTAATATTGTCTGGAAGAGAGGGAAGAAAATGTTCAAGTTGCCCGGCTTCCTGGCAAATGTCCAGGATGCGTTTGGCGGTTTCTGCAGTCAAGATTGTTACCTCCGATAATTATCGTGAGTAATTATAAAGAATCGTATTTGACCTGTCAAGTATCCAATCAAAAAAATCTCAGGAAATCTCTGGAGAGGCGTAGTTTTCCCATGGACAGCAAAAAAGCCAGCGCCTTTGCGCTGGCTTTGAATGGAATAGAAGCTGAGGTGATTCAAAATACAGATCAGTTGGACTCAATGGTCACATCCGTCAGGAATTGCATGATCATGGATTTCTGCTCATCGGTTAATGCAGTTGAGTTTTCGCCGGGCAAAACCATGAGGGCGACCTGATATCCATGCCAGATGGTCATAATGTCATAGCGGCTTTCACTTTCGGTCTGGGTATCAAAGATAAGAACATTGGTTCCCTTTCCGGTTTGGCTTTTTGTGACAAGTGCATTCGGAGTATCGTTTAAAAACAGGGTGATGAGGCTGTCAAGTTCTGCTTCGCTGAACTCGTTGAGTGTGCGGCCTTCTGCTTCCTCATCATAGGCAATGGTGATCATTGCAGAGGGAGCGGCGGCATTCGATGGGGTAAGGTTTCCGACATAAAGAATATCCGAAACATAGTTTCCGCTGAATGCATATCCCTCAGGGACGACGGCACTGATTTTGATCTGATCCATGGAAACCTGCTGAACATTCTCAGCAAAAGCGACAGCAGTGACGAGGAGAAAAAGAGCAGTTAAAACGGCAACCAGCTTTTTCATTTCATAAATCCTCCTTCTTAAAATGTGAATATGCAGACATTAATGAGCTCACGGCCAAAAGGTATGACCTTGTTTATGCACAAGGTTTTTAAGCCCTGAACAATGGCTAACTCACATAGCCAGGCCCTCATAGAGGCTGCATTTTCTTGTGTTTATTAAGCTCTCGTCGGGATGACGGAAAATAATGGGTCTTGACAAAATGTCACAGTTTTCCGTCGTAAACACCCCTGGAAAAGCTTTTCGACCGATGTTTGCGCTGCCGTTGATGTCAGCATTGACTATCCTTCGATCCTTTACATGATATAACCGTCTGTCCCGCCAGCCAGAAAAAGTATACGTATTATCTTCATCTTTCTTATAAACGGGAATGAAATCATTATCAATGAAACTGGCTTT
>JAFUZM010000009.1 GCA_017476605.1 Clostridia bacterium | reverse complement strand
GTTTTGCCAACCTCGCTCTTCTTATGGAGCATATCCGGCAGCTTGGGATTGTCTGCCCGGATGGTAGTGCCCGCTTGCTTGACGGTTACCTTCTGCTCAACGATAAGCCGAGCCACAACCGTCGCCACATCAATCTCTCGCCAACCATAGGGCACGGCCTGATAGCGGGTCTGAATATCGAACATGGAAGTCGGCAGGTTCTTGGCGTTCTGAATCTCCAGATACTTCTCCACCTTGGCGGCGGCATCCTGATTGGGCACATTACCGAGAATATCACGGGGCTCCATGCCGCTGAGGATGGTAGCCAAATCGGCATCGGATTCCGCATTCTTGGTAATAAGCTCCAGTTCACTGTACACATGCACAACGAGGTATTCCAGTGACTGATCCATCTTTGCCTTGGCATCATTGCCTTTGAGGGTCAAGTGTTCACCATCCACGTAGAACTCCGCGTCCACAATGGCCTGACGCAGCTGCTCCAGCGCCTCGTCCTCCAGCTTCTTCGCCTCGTCGGTCTGGTCGTGAATGATGTCCTGCACTGACTTTGCAAGCTGGGACACGTTGCGCTGCTTAACGAATTTGCGAATCTTCATCGCCCGTTCCAGCGAATCATAGTAAGGCGTGTCCGCCAGCACAACGATGGACTGCTTGACGGATTCCGTCATCAGACGGAGCTCCTGCTTCTCTGTTGCATCGGTTGCCACGGTCAGCACCTTCATGCGCATACCACCCGTCAGCGCACCCACGGTGACGCCATCCACCATCTGATCGAAGCTGAAGTCATACTTGCCATAGCGGAACTTCTTGGTGGGATAGATGTCAGCGAAGACCATGTGGGCAATGCGCTCCACGATGGAAGCGGTGTCCACGGTCATGCCGTTGATTTCCTTCTGGATATCCTGCTCCTCATCCGTCAGGAAATTGTAGGTGTCTCCCGTCCTGCCAATGTAGTTCTGAGAATACAAGCGGTTCAGCGACTCAGCGATGGTCTTGCGCATACTGATGGGATCGACATTGATGTTGTCTGCCATCAGGATGACGATGTTAACCAGATTGGCAGGCATGTCCTGCGGCACATAACGGATCAGGTACAGCAGCTTCAGCACATCCACGTCCAGCGGCTCGATGCCTGCGCCGGTCTCCGCCGCCTTGGCACAGCGCTCGATCACCCGGCGAATGGAGCCATCCAGGAACTCATGGATAGAGTCGTAGAAGCTAAAAAGTGGCGCGAGATTATACTCGTTGCCCTGCTGGATCTTCTTTACCGCAATCTGGAAACCATCCAGCATGGATCGCTCCGCACCAGAATAATGCTGGCCCGCATTGCCGTGCTTGCGGATCTCGGAGAAAATCTTCTGAATCAGGATAAACTGATACGGCACAAAGGGGAAATTAATGGAGAACTCCTGCGGGCCAGTGTATCCCTTGATGTCCATCAGGGTATCCTTGAAGGTGAACAGGTTCTTCAGCACAGAATCGCTCTGGGTGTAAATGCCCTCCAGCAGGCGATTGGCGTTGTCTGTCTTCGACAGAAGACGCTTCTGGATCACTTCATCCGCAGAAGAAGACGTGAGGGACAAGCGAACCTTAAAGCGGGCCATAATGCGGGAGAATTCGCTCTGGCGAACTTTAATGATCTCATCCAGTGCTTCCTGACCAGTGCACATGATCCACACCTTGCCATTACAGGTGCGTCCGATCTCTTCTACGAGACTCTGCATATTGATCAGCATGTCCAGATCGGTACCGATATACTGGCCTACCTCGTCCACCATGAACAGTAGACGGAAGTCATCCGGCTTCTGAGATACATATTCCTTGATCTCCTCCGCCAACAGGGCAATGCTCATCTCTACAGCACTCTTGTCCCGGAACCAGGCATCCGCATCCTTTTCTGTCATGTCCAGCACTTCCATAAGGGTGGGCACGATGTACTTGCCATTGAAAGAGAAAGCTTTTCTTGTCTGCAGCCAGGACATACCTCGTTTTTCCTCGAAAACCCGGCGGTATTCCTCGGTCTTTCCGCACTGCTCGATATAGTATTCCATCTGCGCAACCTTCAGGTTCTCGCCATAGAAGCCCAGGTGGTTGTAGAACATCTTGGCAAAGACACGCAGCACGGCGGTCTTGTCCTTGTTGATGGAGCCTTCGATATCGATGTTGAACAGGATTGTCTCTGCCTTGACGCGGGTCGCCCGGTCAATCTGCATGAAGGTGGCAGGATCATCGGCAAACTTATCCCGGAACATCTCCACGACCGTAGTACCGTCGATCTCCTTGTTCTCCAGAATGTAGGAGAGCATCTTCAGCAGGTGGGACTTACCACTGCCAAAGAAGCCGGAAAGCCACGCCCCAATGTCCGCGTTGGGATGATCGAACATCTCACAGTAGTAGTTGAAGAAGGTGATGAAATGACGCTTCAGCTCGCGGGTAATGACATATTCCCGCACTTCGTCGCGGATGACATCCAGATCATCCTGATTGACCTTGATGACGCCATTAATCTTCCGGTTGATGTCATCCCTAAACATGTTTTGAATCAGCATAATCTTTTCCTCCTTAAACTGCGGTAAACGCCCGGTAGTAAGCATTTGGTGTCAGCTTGTCAAATAGCCTGAGTGCACTCTTGTCGAACGCTCCCGGATACATCACCACGATGGGAATATCCGAGAAATGCGGTTGTAGCGCTTCCAGCAATGCGTGAACTCTCATATAGGGAAACACATCTCCAACCCCGGTCAGCAGCAGGACATCACCCTGCTGGTGTGGGCTGTACTGCATTTTCTCCACGAAAGCCTCCGGAGTGGCGAATGCCTGCAACTGCTCAAGAAGAAAGTCGGAGCCTTCCTCTTCCTCCATGGCAGGGATCTCATCCATCACGCCCATCTCCTCACAGATCGAGAGGAAGATACGATAGAGGTTGCACTCAATTAGATGACAGCCCAGCGTCTGATCCGTTACGAGCTGACGGATAAAATGCTGGACAGGAATCTCATCCTCTGGCGCATAGCAGAAGATGCGTATGTTAACCTCATTGGACAGCCCGTCGCCATTCAGAAACTTCTCGCTCTGCAGCAGCCGTCGCAAAGCGTCCATTTTCTCAGTTAGTCCACTCATTTTAGGAAACCCTTTCTCTTAATCGAGGCAGTTAAATGCCGAGAGCACAGCCTCGTCGTGGTTTGCCCGGATCGCGTTCTCCAGCTCTGAATCCAGCCAGACGGGATTCAGGTGATCAGATCGGACAGAATCCAGATATTCATTCTCAACCAGCACCCGCAATAGCACCTGCTTCGCTTTGGCCACCGTTGTGTCGCTCCAGGCTGCTACGGAATCAATCTGTTCCTGTAGTCGAATGAAGTAAACATTCAAGTCTCTCTTGCCAAAGCCGAGATCCTGCGTGCGGAATTTCTCACCAACAACCGTCACCATGAAATCCCATACCAGCCGGTTGTATCGCATCATGGCATACAGGCAGATCTGCTTTGCGACCTCCGAGGGTCGAGTGGCAATGGCTCTGATCAGATCTTCATCAAGTCCATGGAGACGCTTGATGCAGGCTAATGCCTGCGAATGAATCTGTTTTTCTGTCGGATATTGAAACAGATTCTCTGACACAATCCTCTGGATAGCCTCCTCATCCGTCATCCCCTCCACCAGCAGTTTTGCTGTGGTACGCATCTCATAGAACATAAACTGCTCTCGAGTGATAGATGCCTTGTACTGAGAAGGTTCCCTTTGAAATCGTTTATCGTCCAAAGTACTCATTCGCTTTTGGTATCCTCCGTCAGTGTGCCATCTTTGATGTGATAGTCGATATCGTGATCGTCACAGAATCGAATCACCAGCTTAGCACATATATTATAGAATTCCTTCTGGCCAGGATAGGCAGTTCCTTCTTTACTGTAATTCGTTCTTCCAAAGATGATTTTATCCGTGGATACAATCATGTCTGAGAGGTTATCCAGCTTCTGATCAACAAGATTAGGCGTCGGATAAGGCTCCACACTTACCCATGTGCAGCATCCTTTATCATGTAATGCTTTTACGGCATTTTAGACGTTCATCGTATCGCGCAGAATTAGGCTCCATGATCTCCCTGAAAACTTCGGAAAGGGATACCAATGTGATTCCATATTCGTTTTCTCTTGAGCACTCAGACAGTTAAATCGGCAGTATTCCTTTTGTCAGAACCGTGCACTTGATTCCATGATCATTTAATTTCCGGATGGCTGCAATGCTCATTTCGGAAATCTCTTCATAGGCGTACATAAAGGGATCAGTCGTGAAACACAGCTGTACGGACTTTATATCATGTTGGAAAACCATCTTGTCCGTCATCAAATCTCCCTTTTCCCGCAAAGCAATCGACATAGTAGATGGGCTTATGTGTATAAAGCACCTTCTGAAAATACTGCGGAAGATATCCGCCCAGAAGTTTATCTTTTATCACTGACCATTCTTTCTTCTGCTTGAAAAAAACCGGTTT
>JAFUZM010000098.1 GCA_017476605.1 Clostridia bacterium | reverse complement strand
GTCAAAGCGAACGCCACGCGCCATAAGTGCGGCCACCTCGTCCATCCAGCCCTTGTCAAGCATCGAAAGCACCCGGGCATTGATGCGCTCATACAGCCTCGCCCGGTCATCCGTCAGTCCAATAATCCTGAAGGTATAGGGGCCTTCCACCTGAGGGGTTAAGATCTCGCTTTTCCGTTTCCCGGTGACATGATAGATTTCAAGGGCGCGGATTACGCGATGGATATCATTGACATGCAGCTTCCCTGCACTTTCCGGATCAATCTCCTTAAGCCGCTCAAACAGTGCCTGCTTCCCGCTCTCCGTTTTGGCAATTTCCCGAAGCTCATTGCGAAAGGCTTCATCCGAGCCCTCACCGCCAAGCGGCATCTCATAGCTGAGTGCATTCAGGTAAAGCCCCGTGCCACCCACAAGAATCGGCAGATCCCCCTTGGAAAGGATGTCCTCAATCGCCTTCCCTGCATCCGCCTTGTACGCGGATACCGTATAGATCTCATTCGGGTCCGCGACATCCAGCATATGATGCGGAATGCCCCGACGCTCCTCCATGGTGAGCTTTGCCGTGCCGATATCCAGTCCCCGGTAAACCTGCATGGAATCCATGGATACGATTTGTGCGTTTCCAAGATGCTCGGCAAGCATCAGGGAAAGCTCGGACTTCCCCGTGCCGGTGGGCCCTACGATGGTGAGTATCCGGGGTTTGATTGATGCATTACTCATTGATTCTCTTAAACTTCTTTTCCAGTTCGGTCCGACTGAGGATCACAACCAGTGGCCGTCCATGCGGACACGTTGGCGGAGCACCTGTCCTCTGCATTTCCTCAAGCAGCGCATAGATCTCCGTCATTTCAAGTTTATCTCCGCCCTTGATCGCCTTCTTACAGGCCATCTGCAGAATCGCGTCTCTCCGCTTCTGCTTTGTGCTGAGTACCCTGAGTTCCCCCAGCCGGTCCAGCATTTCAAGAAATGCCGCTTTGGTTTCCGGCTCGCCAAGAACATTGGGCACCGCCCGGATCTGATAATCCTGATCCCCGAAGGGTTCAATCTCATACCCTGCCGCCGCTATTTCCTCTTTGTAGGTTTCAAGCTTTACCGCTTCCTGTGGCGTCACGTGAACCACCTGAGGAATCAGCAGGAGCTGTGAGCCGTTGCCGATGTCCACCTGCTTCATGAGCTTTTCATACAGGATGCGCTCATGCGCGGCATGCTGGTCAATCAGCAGCAGCTGTTTGCTGTTTTGCATGATGATGTAGGTATCAAAGGCCGTTCCCACATAGTCATATCCGGCAAACGCATTTTTCTTGTTCTCTGCCGGGCTGACCTCCGCAAACTTCAGTTGTTCATATTCCACAGGTTCCTCGGCCTTTGGAGGATAGATGTCCGCAAGATGCACGGAGCCCGCATTTCCCTGTTCCGTCGGCTCCTTTTCCGCCCCGTTTGTCCCGGTCGGTTCCGGCCGGATTAATGTCTCGCCGGACAGCGTCGCAGCTGATGCATCTGCCTGCTCCTGATCCGGCGTGCCAGAAACCACGGGAATCTCGGAATTGCGCTCAGGCTCTGCCTGCTGTACGGGAATATTCCCCGGCGCAGAAAAGCTGCCGGAGTCCGGGTGATAGTTGCCCGAAAAATAGTTGGTCACAATAGAGGCAAAATCCTGATCATCCTGAACCGGCTGCTGTTTATCCCCTGGCGATGTGCTCCTCTGGCCGGATGCATCGTTTGGTGTCGCTGCACCTGTCTGCCCGGGTATATCCCCTGAGGCCTCTTTCCATCCGATGGCGCCGGTTGTCGCTTCCTTTACCTGACCGGGTACATCACTTGTGGCCTCTTTCCATCCGATGGCGCCGGTTGTCGCTTCCTTTGCCTGACCAGGCACATCATTGGCAGCCGCTTCCGGGCTAACGGCCCCGGTGGCCATCTCCTTTTCCTGACTGATGATTTTCGCGGCAGTTTCCTTTCCTTCTATGCTTCCCGTCGGGATCACCCGCATGGGGATCGGCGGAGGCGGAGTGTTACCTGGCTCCGTAATGGTCGGGGCACCACCCAGAAGGGACTCCGAGAAAGAGCCGGACACCGCCTCAAACACCTTCTGGTACACGAGATTCTCATCACTGAACCGAACCTCCAGCTTGTTCGGATGAACATTCACGTCCACCAGGGTCGCCGGCATACTGAGGCTGAGAACGCAGGTCGGATAATGGCCGATGGTATATCGCTCCTTTGCCGCCTCCTCCAGGGCCTGGGAAAGAAGAAGGGAGCGGATACAGCGCCCGTTGATGATAAAGGTCTGCCGGTTGCGGTTTGATCTGGCCTCCGCACCAACGCCCACCATGCCCTTTATGCTGATGGATCCCTCGGCTTTCACCGGAAGCATGTTTTCGGCTGTTTCCCGGCCATACAGGCAGAAAATGGCGCTTTTCAGATCTCCGTTTCCGGAGCTTTGATATACCTGGCGCCCGTTGCTGATGAACCGGAAACTGATGTCCGGCCTTGACAGGATGAACCGCTGCATCACATCCGCAACCTTGGATGCCTCCGTTGTCGGTTTCTTGAGAAACTTGAGGCGGACCGGTGTATTGTAGAAGAGCTCCTTTACAACAATGGTGGTGCCCTGAGGCGCTGCCGCCTCGGTAATGTCCAGGATCATGCCGCCCTCATTTTGGGCTCTTGTTCCAACGGATTCCCCTACTCTGTGTGTAGTCAGGGTGAGCTTTGAAACGGCAGCAATGGAGGCCAGCGCCTCCCCGCGAAATCCAAGCGTGGAAAGATGAAAAAGGTCATCTGTCGTCACAATCTTACTGGTCGCATGCCGCTCAAAAGCCATGCGAATGTCCCGGTTTCGAATGCCTCTGCCATTATCCGTCACGCGAATATAGGCAATTCCACCCTCCCGCACTTCCACCGTGATGGATTTTGCGCCGGAATCCAGGCTGTTCTCAACCATTTCCTTGACCGCGGATGCCGGGTTTTCCACCACTTCACCTGCGGCAATCTTGCCAATCAGTTCATTATCCAGTCTCGCAATTGGTCTGTCGTCCATCTCTTTTCCCCCAATTCCGATCATTAAATCTGTTTTGCTCTCTCCTTAAGCACGAACAGGAGATTAAGCGCATCCATCGGCGTCATGGAAAGCACATCCAGCTGACTGACCTCCTCCACAAAGTCCATGGCGGGAGCGTCGAACATGCTGACCTGCTTTGGCTGGGCATTGGTTCCCAGAATATCCGAGCCGATCTTATGCTGCGTCGTATTGTTTGCTTCAATGCGGGCCAGAACCTCCCGCGCACGCTGGACCACGGGCCGCGGGAGGCCCGCCAGCTGCGCCACATGAATGCCGAAGCTCTTGTCGGTCCCGCCACGCTCAATCTTTCTGAGGAACAGGATGCTGTCCCCGCGTTCAAGCACGGAGATCCGGTAATTGACCACGCCCTGCACATTGCCCTCAAGCTCGCTCAGCTCATGGTAGTGCGTCGCAAACAGTGTCTTTGCACCGATCTTTTCCTTGTTCACAAGATATTCAACCACGGCCCATGCAATGGAGAGACCGTCAAAGGTGCTGGTGCCGCGGCCGATTTCATCCAGCAGGATGAGTGAATGACTGGTTGCATTTTTGAGAATGTTCGCCATCTCATTCATCTCCACCATGAAGGTGGACTGACCGCTGGCAAGATCATCTGAGGCACCGACCCGCGTAAAGATGCGGTCCACCACCGAAATGCTCGCCCGGTCCGCAGGCACAAAGGAGCCGATGTGGGCCATGAGGGTGATGAGCGCAATCTGCCGCATATAGGTGCTTTTACCGGCCATGTTGGGGCCGGTGATGATCAGCATGCGGTTTTCGTCCTGATCCAGCAGTGTATCGTTGGGGACGAACATCTCCTCGCCGTGCATGTTCGCCTCCACTACCGGATGGCGTCCTCCTTCAATCTCAATGACCCCGTCCTCCGTGATTTCCGGCCGCACATACCGGTTCTTGACTGCAGCAACAGAGAGGGAGACGAGCGCATCCAGCGTCTTTAAGGCAACGGCGGTCTTCTGAATCTTTGCAATGCTTTGAATCAGATATTCCCGCAGCTCCGTAAACAGGGACTGTTCAAGCCGGGTCGCCTTTTCCTGCGCACCCAGCACCTTTTCCTCAATCTCGTGGAGCTCCGGGGTGGTATACCGCTCGGCATTGGCCAGCGTCTGCTTTCTGGTATAGCGGATGGGCACAAGCTCATAAAAGGACTTGGTCACCTCGATATAGTATCCGAAGACCCGGTTATACTGAATTCTCAGATTTTTGATTCCGGTTTCCTCGCGCTCCTTTGCCTCAAGGTCCGCAATCCACTGCTTTCCGTTTCTGGCCGCCTCGCGCAGGGTATCCAGCTCCTCAGAATAACCGCTGCGAATAAAATTGCCCTCACTCAAAAGGGCCGGCGCATCCGGATCAATGGCCCGTTCAATCCGCTCACGGATCTCCTCCAGGGGATCCATCTCTTCAAGGAGCCTCTGTAAAATGCCTGCAACTCCCATGGCCTCAAGCTGCGCGCGAACGGGCGGCACATGCAAAAGAGAGGAAAGCAGGGCCAGACAATCCCTTGGGTTGATGCTGCGGTAGGCAATCCGGCTGAGCAGACGCTCAATATCATAGACCCCGTTCAGCTCCTGACGGATGGCATCCACCGCCATATCGTTTGCGGTGAGGCATGCAAGCGCGTCAAGACGCTGATCGATCTCCTCCTTGTTTGCAAAGGGCTGCTCGATAAATCCCCGCAGCGTCCTTGAGCCCATGGCGGTTGAGGTATAGTCAAGGATTTCAAGCAGCGATCCTTTTCTGGACCTTGAGCGCATCGTCTCGGTCAGTTCAAGGTTCCGCCTCGCCGTGTGGTCCAGGATCAGATAGTTACGATTGTAATACCGCTTGATCTCCGTCATGTGATCCAGAGAATTCTTCTGTGTATCCTTGAGATACTGAAACAGGGCACCGGCGGCCCGAATGCCCAGGGTCAGCCCGCCAACCCCGAATCCATCCAGGGTCTTGACATTAAAGTGCTTTAAAAGAACAGATAAGGCCCTCTGATACCGATAGTTCCCGCTTTCCTCAACGCTGTATGGCCGGTCAATCATCTCGGCCGGAAGTCCCGTGTTGCAGATGATCTCGCTGGGCATAATCCGCACCAGTTCATCCATGAGTGTCGTTGCTGCCCGGTCGATTTCGTACAGGTAGAATTCCCCCGTGGACACATCTGCAAAGGAAAGACCCGCCCGCTTCCCGTCATAGCAGATGGAAAGCAGGTAATTGTTTTTCCGTTCATCCAGCATTGCTGATTCGATGACGGTTCCCGGCGTCACAATACGGATGACGTCCCGCTTGACAAGTCCCTTTGCGGTTGCCGGATCCTCCATCTGCTCGCAGATGGCGACCTTGTATCCTTTTTCAATCAGCTGATTGATATACGTATCCGCGCTGTGGAAGGGGACGCCGCACATGGGTGCCCGTTCCTCCATTCCGCAGGATTTCCCGGTCAGAGTGAGCTCCAGTTCCCTGGATGCGGTAATCGCATCATCAAAGAACATTTCATAAAAGTCACCGAGTCGGAAAAAGAGAATCATCCCCGGATGCTTCTCTTTCGTTTCAAGATACTGCCGCATCATCGGCGTCAATTCAGCCATTTTCCACCTTATCCTTCATTCATTTACTGACATCCGGCACAGCCCGAGCAGTTTCCGCCGCATCCCGAGGTACTGCTGATTTCTCCATAGAGAATGTACTGCATGACATTATTGACCTGCTCCATCAGCCTTGAAAACTGCATTCTGGCTGCATCTCTTGCCTGAATCGACGGCAGCTCTGCAAGGACCTTTTTGGAGGCATCCATCTCCCCCTGCATTGCCTCAAGCACCGACATATCTGCCGTTTCCAGCCGTTCAAGCGTTTTCTGATATTCAATGTTCATTTCCCGGATCTGCTGCTTTAATGCATTCGCTGCTGGATCCGTCTCCGCCTCTGCCTCTCTCAGCTGCATCTCTTTGTACTCAGCGGAATCCCGAATGGCTTCCCCAAGCATTCTCGCTTTCTCAATTACCTCTATCATATACGGTCTCCCATCAACCGATCGCCATGGAATCGGGCGTTTAATATGGAGTCAGAACAACAAACCCGCCAAAATCCACATAATCAAATGCATCGATATTCCAATCAAACGTGTCCTCCGGAAACATCAGATAGATCTCATTGTCTCGCAGTTCATCAATTGCCCCCGGATACTCAATACTGAAATGCAAGGGTTCGCGCATGTTCGCGTTGCTTGCCAAAAGTGTCATCATCTCTGCCGCCTGGTCGGGATTTATGTGAGGATAAAGCCGATCCGTCACACAAATATCATAGTCGGTTTTTGAATGTACTGTTTCGGCATACCGGGCAGCTTCTCTGAATCCGGGAAAGGCAACGTTCATCGCTTTCCCGTACTCCCCGCCAAACACATACGTGCAGAGTAGACAGAAACTGATCCCAAGCATAGCCATTATGCCCGTTATCCCTGCCTGACTTTTCTCGCCGATTCTCGCCATTGCCACACTCATTAAAAGCGCGTTATAGAAGAAAAGCGATGCGTAATCATAACAGCTCGTTTCAAGGTCCGCAATGTTTTGGGCGCCGATACTGCCAAACAGAACAACACAAATGACGCTCATCAGCCAAAACAAAGTCACCATGCCCCATTTGAGCCGGACAGTTTTATTGGCATGATCTTTCTCAAAACAACGACGGATCAGCAGAAGGATACCCAAAAGAATGAGAGGCAGACTCATTAGATAGAGAACATAGAATCCCTCTGGTGAGAGTACGCCTCTTCCTATATTTTCATGTGTAATATTTCCGAACGTTGCTCCGGTAAAAACGGAAGTGAAGAATTGATTCAATGCGATTCTTAACGGTTCCTGCGCATCTTTCATTCTGCTCCCCAGCCAAGCCAGCTTCTCAAAGTCCTGCAGTTTTGGAATTTCAATCATCCCAAACAACAGCATCGGCTGGCTGTTTGTAAAATTCACAATCACCGTTAACAAAGCCGGCATGACGGCAAATACGCCCAGGATGCCTGCAATAAGCACATGCACTTTGTCTTTCGATATCAGAAGACCCATGACAAACGCTGCAATCACAAGCAATGGCGCAATGAACAGATAGATATTTGAGGTATATCCTGTCATTGCCAGTAAAATCATCCCCGGATAGAGACAGAGCGGTTTCCGCATCCCAAGCAAAACCAGATAGATCGCGATTGGCAAAAGATACAAGGCGGCATTTGCACCCGTTGTCAGTCTTGCATCAAGAACAAAGCACGGGCAAAGTGCACAGACACCCATGGCCATCCGCCCCAGGCGCTCGTCCCCCAGTTCCTTGCCAATGCCATACATGGCCAGCATCGCCACGATGGACAGGAGGGCCAGAGGCAAACGGACTGCCCATGCCCCCGATCCAAACAAGCCTACAAAAGGTGCCGTCAGTACAGCAAGAAACGGACCAACACTCTCCCCTGTCCAATACGGGAGCTGTGCCGTTAATTTCCCTGATGGGTAGAAACCACCCAGCTGCCATAAGGCCTTTCCCTGTGCTCCAATCAGTGCCTCTTCTGCTGTCAATCCGGATGGTAACTTATCCAGCATCCAGAGCCTGCAGAAACATCCTGCCAAAAAGATAATGCCACAAAAAACAAAGTTTCCACGTTTTCCAATGGACGTTTTATTCGTTATATTTGGATGATTACATGCAATACAAATCACCAGTGTTACCACCATAAACACCCAAGATGATACGACATAAATCATGTTATTTCCCTCTTACAACGTGGTAGATGATCAGATCATCTGCTTTTTTAGCGCACAGACTTTTTCCCTGCAATTATCCGTCATTCTGCCCAATACCTGGGATAAGCAACGAAATACATGTCATAATCTGTGATCAAAAAATCTTCCTCACTGAATTTATCCCGATACTCTTTCTGTCGCATCACATAGACATTGCATGCCATTGGATCCGGTTCATAAGTTTCGGGATCTGTCACATAAACATATCGTTCCGTATAATACCAGTCTGTCGGGTTTCCATCTGCTCCAACTAAATCTGTTTCCTCATTTTGGGCCTGATAATCAATTTCATGAGCATATAGCACGTGCGGTTCACTCTGTTTTCGATCCGTTTCGCTCTGGACACCGATCACATACTCATCATAATCCCAGCCCCAGGTATCCTTTAATGCATTAAAGAACCCATATCTGAAATTGAGACCAACCTCATTCTGATACTCCTCATCTGTAAAGTAGGTCACATTCAAGCAGATAAAAGAAATGAAGATCATCCCAATCACACCCATGGCTGTCCATGGGATGCGTTTCCCCATTTCATAAATGGTGACCGCCAGAAGAAGCATGAGGGAATAGAACACGTAGTTAAAGCGCATCACATTCATGACGATTTGTGCTGCCGTAAGGACGGCGGCCAGAAACCACATCATGATCAGGATTGAACTCGTACGAAATGGCATGTCCAGGTTCTTTCGAATCTCGTCCCTTCTCCGTATCCACAAATAGAAAAAACCAAACAGGTAAAGAACCGCTGTGAAACGATACATGGTATAGGCCCAGGGAATCGCATCATACGGATCCGCAAAGCGATTCGTTTCAAGCAGGATTCCCAGCAGTCCGGTCAATCCGTCGGCGATGCTGAAGATGCCATCCTTATTGGCAAATGCAATATCACTGCTACGATGAGATAAAGCCAGATACGGCAATGTAATTCTCCCGATATGAACCGTCTCAAGTCCCAGCGCATTGATGGCCATTGTCCAGTAATAAAGTCCGGAAACGGCCAGAAATAAAAGGATGCAAACGATCAGATCTAACACAGGAATCTTTTTCCTGCTCACCAGATAGACTGCCGCAGGCAAAAGAAAGATTGGCATTAAAATGGCCGCCTGGCCATACGCATAGACCGTCAGACCAAAGAAAACCATTGACAGGTACAGAAAGGGTCTCTTTTCAATACCCAGATACAAAAAATAAAAGCCAATCAGAAAGACATGCGGCATCAGATTGGCGTCAATTGCCCATCTGCTTTGCAGAATATGCCATGGATTGGTGGCAACAACAAAGAGGAGAATCAATCCGAAGATTTTGCCTGCCAGTTTGACGCCTAAATGCCATACGAGCGGAAGCATCAGCAGGCTGATGATGAGCATCGGCAAACGGAGCGCGAAAACGGTATTCCCAAACAAAGAAAGAAATGGAATCAGGATCCACGAATACAGCGTTGACATATTCGTATATTTCCATGCCTCAAAATAGGTTGGCCATGAAAATCCGGAGGTATCCACACCATCACGCATCAGATAGAACGCCTGAACAGCGCCCATGATCCCATCATGATTGGTCCCCTTGGGCAGGTCGCAAAAACGATACACTCGCGTGAAGATGCCCATCGCCATACAGGCAGCAAACAGCACCCAATACCATTTCCCGAGTTTGTCCTGCACATCGCAGGCATGTTTTTCTTTCTTTTTCCCCCAAAAAGCCACGATCAGCAGAATGATAGTAATTGGAAGAAACAAGCCAGTACTCACCATTCCCATGGTGGAAACCTCCTCTTACGAGCAACTTGGTCTTTCGGCGTAGTGGATTTTGCCAGTGATCGTCACCTGACAAACTGTTTGCTCCGCAAACAGGCCAACTCCTCTGCAGGCATATTGGGATTCGCCTATTTGTCAACTACCTGCTTCTTGACAAACACACAGCCATTGGATAAAGCTGTCCCCTATAGACAATGAGCAGTCATATATCCGTCTGTTTTTCCATTTTCCTTCTCAGAATACTGTCTCTGATCATCTGTCCAATGATTATAGGGATATACCTCAATTTCATCTTATTCTTCACACGGACGACATCAACTATCTCGAGCTCAGGTCGAACAACAAGGCACTGTTTTGTGTAATCAAAATCAATATACCCGTGTACGTTCATATCCTTTGAAAGCTGGAAATACTCCTCATAGGAAATCATCCGGGTTCTCTTCCGGATTCTCAGCTGATACTCATTATTCGGAGGGTCCACCTCTTCTTTAGGAAGAGACTCAAGATAGTCAATGCACAAATTCTTTTCTGTAAAGGCAAAGATCGAACCATCCTCAACGAGCACATTTCCTTTTCCATCAAGTGCCAGCCATAACGGAGTTGCAACGAGATAGACCATAAATTCAAGCCACTCATCCTCGGTCCGTTTCTTCTTGGCAAGCAACTCTTCATACCGCTTTTTCACTTGCAAGCACTCCCTTAAGCGTGGTCTCTTTTGCCTCCGTGATTGTAACAGGAACGATTTTGCCAATCAGGGATGTGGGTCCATCAAAATTGACGGTGATATTGTATTCATCCTTTCCGGACATCTGATCCTTGTTGCGTTTGGAAGGGGCCTCAACCAGCACATGGTGCGTCCCACCGATATACTTTGCAAAGTTCTCGCCTGTAATCTTCTTTTGAATGGCAATCAGCTTCTGAATCCGCCGGGATGCTTCCTCCTCCTCTATGCGACCAGACATATTGGCCGCCGGAGTTCCCGTTCGGGGCGAATAAATGAACGTAAAGGCACTGTCGTAGCGAACACGCTCAACCAGAGAACAGGTGTCCTCAAATTCCGCTTCGGTTTCCCCGGGATAGGCGACAATGAGGTCTGTCGTGAGACTGATATCCGGAATGCGCGCACGCAGCATGTCCACCTTTTCAAGATAGCTGTCCCGCGTATACCGACGGTTCATGGATTTCAGTATCCGGTCATTTCCGTGCTGGACCGGAAGATGAAAGGCCGGTGCGATATGACTGCCGCCGGCAATCACGTCCATGAGGTCCACGGAAAGGTCTTTTGGATGTGAGGTCATGAACCGGATTCTGGGCACCCCCAGCCGATCAATCGACTCAAGCAATTCCGGAAAACGCACCCCATCCTCCCGGTCAAGGCCATAGGAATTGACATTCTGTCCCAGAAGTGTGATTTCCTGCACGCCCTGGTCCATCAGCATCTTTGCCTCATCATAAATCCGTTTCGGATCCCTTGAGCGCTCCCGACCACGTACATAGGGCACGATGCAGTAGGAACAGAAATTGTTGCAACCGTACATGATGGTCAGGTATGCCTGATATGGGCTGCTCCGATAAACCGGCAGACCCTCGGGGATGTTTTCATCCGAATCCGGAACGACCTCAATAATCCGGCGCTTTTCCAGGATCATCTGCTCATAGAGCGTCGGGAAGTGAAAGAGATTATGCGTCCCGAACGCCATGTCGATGAACGGATACTGCTTTAAAATCCGCTCCACCATTCCCGGCTCCTGCACCATGCAGCCGCAAACCGCCACCTTGAGATTTGGCCGGGTCTTCTTGAGCTCCTTGAGCCACGTCACATTTCCAAGCGCCCGGCGCTCTGCATTGTCTCGCACACAGCAGGTATTGAAAATGACAAAATCCGCATGCTCACGGTCTTCCGCCGGGGCTGCGCCCATCTCTTTCAGCATGCCCTCAAGCTTCTCGCTGTCATGCACGTTCATCTGACATCCATAGGTGACAACGCAGTAGCTTGCGGGTTTTTCCTCCATCTCATAGACGCGCCGCATGGCCTGCCGCTCGAGCTCAATAATCTCCTCGGGGATTTCCGATGTTACTTTTCTCATCCTTCTTATCCTCTCGTGCCGGAAACCCCGGTTCACATTTAAATCGCTTTTACGCTGTACTCGTTTCGTCTGCCCCCAGTATCCTTAAGCCGAAACTCGATCGTCTCAAAGAAGGGGTCCATTTTTATCTCCGCCTGCACATCCCGGTGACAGGTGATCTCATATCCGCTATGGCTGCCGGACAAAATCCGCCTTTCAATCTCCCGCCGAATCTTATCCCGCAGGACAAAGGCGCGAACCTGCATGCCGGATTCACAACAGTGACAGGGCTCATAATAGATCTCCCTCAGCGGCAGACCCGTCCGCTTTCTTGTCAGCTGCAAAATGCCAAGCGATGTGATGCCCTCAACACTTACTTTCTGTGTGTCCTGTCCGGCCTTCGTCCGTGCAAGATGCAGCAGTTCTTCCTGCCGGGCTCCATCCGGGAGATCAATCAGGTCCGCCAGGATGATGCCGCCGATATTGCAAAGACGAATGTGGTTCAGGATGGCCTCAATGGCCTCGCAGTCAATGAGATACGCCTTCTCCTCCGGCGCTTTTTTCCGGTCATCCTTCCCGGAATTCACGTCGTAGATAGTGAATGCCTCGCAGTAATCCACCGTCAGGTACCCGCCAGACTTCAGCCAGATTCTGTTCTGAAGCGCGCGGTCGATCTGCTTTTCCACCTGATAGACATCAAAAAGAAGGGAACTCTGTTCCTCAAAGAGGGTCACATTTTGCAGCCCGGATAGCTGATCAAAGCTTTCCCTGGAGTTGACATACACCATTGTATTCGGAACGCTCAGATACGGTTCACAGAAGTGCCGAACCAGACGTGGCTCGGCATATACCAGTCCCGGCGTACTGCTTTTTAAAAAGGCAGTCTCAATGTTTTGCCATGTGGCAAACAGTGTGCCTGCCTCCTCCCCGGCCCCAGGAACATCCCCATTTTGCCAGAGAGAGCGCATGATGAGTCCGCATCCCTCCGGACAAATTGCCTCACCCGTCCGCCTGACCGCAGCTTCCCGCTGCTTTTTGATCTTCTTTGACAGGCGAATTCCGCTCTGTCCCGGAAGAAGCACAAGGGACGGGCTGTTTAAAAGAATCTTTCGTGTCAGTCTGACACCCTTGGTCCGTGTCACCGGCACGGCATCCAGCTGAACAAGGAGGGCATCCCCCTGATGTACTTGACCGGCATCCGGCAAAAAGCCCGGCAGATGCTCGCCAATATCCACAAATGCCGCATTCAATGACCTGTCGACCCGCTCAACTCGGCCGCGATAAACTGCACCCGGGATAAGCGCATCCCTGTCGATCACACGAAGCTCCGCGAGTCTCTGGTCCTCAAGCATTGCAATGCGGGTCTCAAGAGACGAATCATCTACAAGAACGGTTCTGTTCATAGCCAATTTCAAATAACGGCGTCGGCCGCCCGTTTTCGATTCCGAAAAGTCCGGTTCTCCGGATCATGGTAAAGGGAACCTCCACCCCGGCAAACTCACAAAGTGAGCTGAGAAGCAGTGTCGGCTTAAGGGTTGCACTCTCTGTAAAGGAAACCACCGCATCCATCTCCTCTCCGCTTCCTGTGAGCGAATGAATCATCGGTCGGATATCCGTAAGCTTTTCGCCGCTTTTGCTCTTTCGAACGGCCATGATCTCGCCCCTGGCAAGATACGCCGGAATGGCCGCGATGATCTGTTCGGCGTCACCAGTGAGGGCAAAATGGTATCCGGCCATCTCAAGGAGAGCCCCCATCTTCTTAAAGGACTTATCCACAAAGCGAATCCGGCGCACCGGCATCATCTCAGGCATTGCACCTCTCAGCGCTGCCAGCGCTTCCTCCTCCGTCACCTCACCGTCCAGTGTCACATCAAGGATTTCCGCATCTCCGGGAATGCCACTTGAGAGAGCTGAGGCAAAGGACATCAGGATATGCGGATTGAATCCGTTTGAATAGGCAATCGGAAGATCACTGCGTCTCAGTGCACGCTGAACGGTTCTTTGCATATCCAGCAATCCGAGATGGCGGATCCGCTCCGTTTTCTCAAATTCCACCAGCATTCTCATCGTTCCACGCACGCTCCTTCAAAACGTTTGAGTCCGCAGCCCTGGCAGCCTTTCCGGCAGTCCGGCGTAATCTCCGCCCGCATCGCCTTCTCATGCTCGCGCCAGAGATACCCCTCCGTCACGCCGGCATCAATGAAGGACCAGGGAAACAGTTCTCCCTTTTCACGCTTGCGATTTGCAAAAAACGCCGGATCCACATGGCAGTCCTCAAAGGCCTGCATCCAGCTGTCGAACTTAAACTGATCCGACCAGCCGTCAAAGCGGCAGCCATAGCGCCATGCGGTTTCAAGCACATCCGCCACATGCCGGTCTCCGCGTGCAAACACCGCCTCAAGGAAGGAAACCTGCGGCGTATGCCAGTTAAACTCAACACCCTTGATATGCATCTTATGGCACAGATACTCCTGCTTCCTGTTAAACTGCTCAATCGTATCCTGTGCCTCCCACTGGAAGGGAGTAAAGGGCTTTGGAACAAAGCAGGACGCGCTGCAGTTGATCCTGAGGCCTCTTGCACGCAGCTCCTTCGGCGTCTTGAAGTATTCCCGGACAACCCGGCTGGCCAGATCCGGAATCCCGTCAAGATCCTCCTCCGTCTCCGTCGGAAGACCAAACATAAAGTAAAGCTTAACACTGGCCCATCCGTTCATGAACGCATCCTGCAGGGAGGAAAACAGATCCTCCTCGGTAATGCCCTTGTTGATGACGTCCCGAAGGCGCTGCGTTCCAGCTTCCATGGCATAGGTCAGCGATGTCTTGCGCACACGCTGCGTTTCAAGGAGAGTTTCCTTGAGATGGCTGTCAAGCCGAAGCGAGGGCAGCGACAGCGAAACGCGCTTTTTTTCAAAGCGCTCCATCATCTCATGCGCCAGCTGCGGCAGGCAGCTGTAGTCGCCCGTCGAAAGTGAGGACAGGGTGATTTCCTCATAGCCCGTATTTCGGACCAGACGATCCGCAAGCTCAAGGATTCGCTCCATGGAGCGCTCCCGAACCGGACGATAGATCATGCCTGCCTGACAGAAACGGCAGCCTCTGGTGCAGCCCCGCAGCACCTCAATGTTGATGCGGTCATGCACGATCTCCATATAGGGAACAATGACGTTTTCCGGATATTCCGCGCTGTCAAGGTCAGGAACCATGTTTTTCCTTACAATGGCAGGCACACCCTCCCTTGTCGGTCCAAAGGAGGCAAGGGTGCCATCTGGATTGTAGGTCGCCTCATAGAGAGACGGGACATAGACGCCTGGCAGCTGGCTGAGCTCAAAGAGGCATTCCTCCCGGGTCATTCCATTTTCCTTGCACCGGCGCACAACATCTATGGTTTCAAGCGTCGAGATTTCCCCGTCGCCGATGGAAAACGCGTCGATAAAGTGATAGAGAGGCTCCGGATTGAATGCGCAGGGGCCGCCGGCGATCACAATGGGATCCGCCCATGTCCGATCCTCCGAGTGCAACGGAATGCCGGCCAGATCCAGCATTTCGAGAATATTCGTATAGCTCATCTCATACTGAAGGGTAATTCCCAGCATGTCAAAGCTGCGCACCGGCATCCGGCTTTCGAGAGAAAAGAGCGGAATGCCCTTTTCGCGCATCAGGTCCGCCATGTCCACCCATGGCATAAAGACCCGTTCGCAAAGTGCATCCTCTCGTTTGTTGATGATATCGTATAAAATTCGCGATCCCACATGGGACATTCCGACCTCATACACATCCGGAAAGCCAAAGCAGTATCGAATCTTCACATCGTCAAAGGATTTTATCACGCTGTTGAGTTCTCCGCCCATATAGCGAACAGGTTTCTGGACCTGTTCAAGGAGTGCCTCAATCTGCATACTGATGTCCTGACTATTCACGTATTCCCATCCTCCTGTGATAAGCCTCCTGGTCTGTCGTAGTCTGGTCAGTGCTCATCCTCTTAGATACTGTTTTCACTACGCATACGACCAGTTCCTGTGGTTCACTTACAGCATCCTCTCTGCAAATCTGGCTTCAGTTTCCACCAGCTGATGCTCAAAATCACGTTTATCTTTCTCCTGTAGGGAGGAGAGAACCAGACCGCAGATAAAGAGCAGGAGCCCGGCCAGCATGGTAAACAGGCAGGTGATCAGGGTCGGGAAACGCGGGACAAGACCGGTTTTGATGAACTCCCTGAGAACGGGGACGATGAACAGAACGGAAAAGAAAATCAAAATGAATGCAAGTGCCGAAAAGAAAGAGAACGGCTTATAGTTTTTATACATTCTCGCAATGGTCAGAAGCACCTTGATGCCATCCTGAACGGTATTGAGCTTCGACTCGCTCCCCTCCGGGCGGTCCCGGTAGGTGACTACGACATTCTTAATCTGCATATTGCGATAAATGGCGTGGACCGTCATGTCCGTCTCAATTTCAAAGCCGTGCACCAGAACCGGATAGGTCTTCACAAACAGGTAGGAAAATGCGCGATATCCCGTCATGATATCCAGGATATTGCTGTGGAACAGCCGGTTGATTGCAGAGCGGACAATGGTGTTTCCCGCATTGTGGAACGGGCGCTTGTTCTCCGTAAAATACGTGCTTGACAGACGGTCGCCGATGACCATATCCGTCTTTTCCTCAAGCACACAGCTGACCATTTCCGGTGCGGATTCCGCAGGATACGTGTCATCCCCATCGACAAGCAGGTAGCACTGGGCATCCACCTCACGAAACATCCGGCGAATGACATTCCCCTTCCCCTGCTGATGTTCCTGTCGTACAACCGCCCCAGCACGCGTCGCTAATTCCGCCGTACGGTCCGATGAATTGTTGTCATAGACGTAAACGACGGCATCCGGCAGAACACGCCTGAAGTCGCTGACCACCTTTTCAATGGTTCGTTCCTCGTTATAACAGGGAATCAACACTGCAATACGATCCACGATTTCTTTTCCTTTCACCAATTACTCAAAAATACGCACCGAGCTGGTGCGTATTTGCAATTATTTCGTACCAAAGAGCCGGTCTCCTGCATCACCGAGTCCCGGAACAATATATCCATGTTCATTGAGATGATCATCCATTCCAGCAACGAAAATATCAATATCCGGATGATCCTTCTGAATACGGGCAATTCCCTCGGGTGCCGCAATCAGGCAGACAAGACGAATGTTCCTGCAGTTCCTTTTCTTGAGAAATCCGATGGCTGCAGAGGATGAACCGCCCGTCGCGAGCATCGGATCCACCAGAAGGATCTCACGATCCTCCGCATCCGAGGGAAGCTTGCAGTAATACTCCACCGGCTCCAGCGTCTCCGGATCCCGGTACAGTCCGATATGACCGACCTTTGCCGCCGGCACAAGGGACATTACACCATCCACCATGCCAAGACCGGCACGCAGGATGGGAACAATGGCCAGCTTCTTACCGGCCAGCATCTTTGTCTCTGTCTTGCATATTGGGGTTTCAATTTCCACTGTCTTAAGCGGAAGGTCACGAGTTACCTCATAGGCCATCAGCATTGCAATTTCATTGAGAAGCTCACGGAATTCCTTCGGTCCCGTTTCCTTATTCCGCATGATTGAAAGCTTATGCTGAATTAACGGATGATCCATGACATGAACTGTTGACATTGAAACTTCCTCCTCTTTGGGCATTTACCCGGCAGAAACCCAGCCGCTGCCCTTTCCGGCAAACTGCACTTGCAGCGTTTCTCCCGTTTTCCGGCTTTTCGCTGTTCACCGGAAACCGCCGAACATTATACCATCTCATGTACTCCCATGCAAGCCACCGAAATCCAAATTCTGATTTCTCTCATGACTCCCGGGGGTCCACAGTCCAATCATCAGCGGACCAGCCGAGATACTCTCGGGGACACAAATCCCACTTTGCCATCCCGCAGCACGATCCGATACCATCCGTTTTCTGCAATGCCAGTGCAGTCCACAACGGTATTTGCCTTCAGCCACCCGATCTTTTCGCTGCTTGCATCCGGTTTTGCACGAACGTTGACCGTCACCTCGGAACTGACAATGACGCGTCCTTTCATTTCCTTGACCGGAACGGAACCCTCCTCCGGTTTCTGTTCAGATGAAACATCCGCGGATTCCGCCTTCTCCGCTGTCACCTCTTTTTCCTCAGCGGGTGCTGTTGGCTCAGGAGTAGGCTCAGCTGTCGCCTGAGGAGTAGGCTCAGGCGTCGGCTTTGCTGTCGGCTCCGCTGCAGGTTCTTCTGTTTTCGTCTTCTCCGCCTGCTTTGCCTTCGGCATTGTGGTAGAAAGGCGGAATGTCTCGCTCACCACATCCTTCCCGGTGATCGTGAGACGAACATCCGAATCCCCGGTAAAATACCGGCATGGCACAGCGATGGTTACCGTCTTTCCTGCCTTAATCGCTTTACTATAGTAGAACATATAAAGGCTCGCGCCGGAATCCACCTCCGAGAAGGAAACGGAAATCGGATCCTCAATATCCTGTTCAGCCTGAATCTTCAGTTCAAAGATCATGGAGGGATGGAACGCCAGAATGCTCTGATCCTGGGGGCTTACAATCCGGAGGCTTCCCTCCGCAGCCTCCTCGCCCTTTTTGAGCATTGCTGCAACAGCGTAGGAAATATCCTTTGATGTAATGACCTTTTCAACAAAAGATGCCGGTACGCCAAGCGAATTTGCCATTGCGGCATTCACCTGGTTTTGTTCCTCCTCTGCTTTTTTCTGCAGCAGGGAATCATAATATGCCTGATCATAGGTTTTATTCCCGGCAAAGAACGAAACGCTTTCGCTTCCATATTCCGTCTCAATGGTAAATGTGTATGTGCCGCCTGCCGTAAACATCTGTACCGGCAGTGCCCGTTCAAACTGCTTGCGACCTGTCGCCATCTCGCCGTATCCTGAGAGAACTTCCTCTCCGCTTTCCGACACGACGTTCCAGTTGTATTCGATTGTCCGCCTTGCCACATCCTCAAGCACCCACACGAAGGGTACGGAACTCGCCTGAGTGAGATCCACAAAGCTCCCCTCCGCCGGGGAAACCAGCATCATTGCAGGTTCTGTTTCGTCCTCCGTCACAGGCTCCTCCGTATCTTCGGTCTCCTCTGTCTCTTTGACAGCCTCGCCGCTTGTCGTCGGGATCCCTACAGAGAACCGCACGCTCGCCTCTCCGTCTCCGCCGGAGACCGTAAGGATATAGCTTTCCCCTGAGTCAAACATGGAAAGATCAAAGGTGATGGCTCCGGTTCCATCCTCCGGATCCACCTCAATCTCATCCATTTCGATTTCCTCGTCATCAGATTCCTGGACAATCGAATACTCGAACACTTCCTCCTCTTCCACCTGATCCACAGAAAATACGAGATTCAGGCGGCCTTCCCTGGCCGACGCATACGCCGCTCCGTCCTCCGGAGAGAGAATATGAATCCTTCCCTCAGATTCCGCAAGCCCGCATGCCAGCATCATCAGCACAACGAAGAATACGACAATTGAATACTTTTTCATCTTTCAAAAACAGGCAAAAAGCCGCTTCCTTTCTCCTACTTTGTTCCGGTCTCAGCTCATGGAGATCTCAGTCTGCCCCATCCGGCTCAGACTGAACCTCGTCTGGCCCCGCCGGTGCCTCGTCTGATTCTGCAAGCACTTCGTCCGGTCCTGCAGGCGCTTCCTCTGATTCTGCAAGAACCTCGTCCGGTTCCACAGATACCTCATCTGCTTCTGCAAGAACCTTATCGGTCATCGCAGATGCCTCAGTTCCTTCTCCCAGGACTTCATCCTGTGCTGCAACTGCTTCATCCGGTGTTGCAACCGCCTCATCCGGCGTTGCAAGCGCTTCGTCTGGCGTTGCAAGCGCTTCGTCAGGCGTTGCAAGGCCTTCATTCTCTGTGGCTACTGCTTCTCCTGATTCCGTATCTGGAGCTCCCGTTTCCGTCTCTGTGCCATTTCCCACAAGGAGAGCTGCAGCACCAAGCAGTGCCAAATCTCCGTCCGTTGAATCTCCACTTATGCTTCCTTTATTAATTAACTTAAACTGTGCCGATCCACTTTGTGAAACATTTTCGTCAATTTCCGGATCATCGGCTCCACTTTCATCCTTTTCCGATGCTTCTGCTTCTTCGATCTGCTTTTTCAGCGTTTCCATTCGAGCCGCATACTGCGCTGCAAGCTCGGGATTTTCCTCTGCAGCCTCCGTGCTCATTTGTTCAAGGCATTCCACAAGGAGTTTGGCTGCAGAGAGATCACCTTCTGCCACGAGTTCGTCAAGCATCCATTCCGCATCTTTAAACTCGCCGTTTTCCATCTCACTGCGCGCATACTGATACTGCACATCCGTCATTCTTACGATGATTTCCTCATCCTCCGGATACTGCTCCCGCATGGCAGAAAGCAGCGCGTAGCTCCGTTCATATGCCCCATTATCAAGCAATGCATCCGAGAGAGAAAGGAAATTCTCCTTCATGGACAGACCTTCATCCTGATAGGTTTTGCCAAGGAGATCATGGATTTCTTCAACCGTGCGCTGATTCCACCATCTCCTGCCAGTCAGCTTTTCCTCAAGGGCGAGATACTCACGGCTCAGAATCAGGTCGGGAATATGCTTAAGTCGCTCCTCGGAATCCAGATACGGAGCAATCTCAAGATAGGCCTCGCGGGCTTTTTCATAATCAAGCTCCGTTTCGAATTGTCTGGCCTCATAATACCGCGCAAGTACCTGGCTGTCAGCAAAGGAAGAAATCTCCTCAAGCATCTCGGAGGCATCCTTAAAGTCCCCCGCATATGCGGTCTGTTTTGCCCGTGCGTACTGTGCATAGGATTCTGCATCCAGATAGTTTCCGAGCTGATCGAAAAGCTCAATGGCACTCTCATACTCCTCCGCGTCAAGTGCTTCCCTGGCTGCCGCATACCTTTCCGGCTGCAGCTGCTGCTCACTGTACAGGAACTGATCCTGACTGTCAAGGAAATCCCCAAGCGCTTCAAAGCGACTCTCAGATTCGGCAAAATTCCCCTCGTCAAGGGCTTTCTTTGCCTCAATATACTCAATATACCGATCTGAATCCTCATAATGGTCAAGACTCAGGAAGATCTCCTTTGCCTCGTCCAGTTTGGCATCCGCAACAAGCGCAGCAGCCAGGTCATACTGTTGCTTTTCATAGCGCGCTACACTTTCTGACCGCTTTTCCTCGCTGTCCTTAAAGCTTAAATCATAGGCAAACTGCTCCGCAGCCTCAAGATATTCCTCCGCGTCTGCCGCAAGCAGTCCACGGATATAATGGACATAGGATTCGGAATCCTTATATGTGTCAAGCTTTTCAAACCGTTCTGCTGCTTTTTTGAAATTGCCCGCCTCAAAATCGGCAACCGCATCCTGGTATTCAGTTATGGCATACATTTCCGAAGCGGTTTCCATTTGCTTTTTGCTGTCAAGGAAGTTGCCAAGGCGCTCAAAGGTTTCTGCAGCTTCGCCGTATTTTTCCTCGTCCATTGCCGACATGGCATTCATGTAAGAGAGATAATCCTCTGAATCGGCATACTCACGGATGGTTTCAAATACCTCCTGAGACTCCTTGCTCTTGCCGGTTTTGAACAGGCGTACCGCCTTCTGATACTGCTGCGAAAGATATTTATTATTGCTCGTCTCCGCCCAGGTTTTACTGTCAAGCAGATCTCCGGCCTCAACAAACAGCTTCTCCGCCTCAGCAAACTGACCATTCTGATAGGCAATCTGTCCGTCTATATAATGGATATACTGCCCGGCGTCCTCATAAAAATCAATCTCTGAAAGAAGTACCTTTGCATCCTCAAGCCGTCCTTCCGATAAAGCGGATAATGCCTCCCGGTACTTTGTTTCATGCTCCATCCGTTCGCTGCTATCCGCCCACGAATCCGCGTCGAGAAAACCGGGAATGAGCAGGAAGCCTTCTCTGGCTTCTTGATACTGGCCATCTTCAAATGCGGTCATCGCTTTGCTGTATGCACTGTACTTCTCCGCATCCTCATAATTTCCAAGCAGCTCAAACTGTTCATTCGCTTCAGCAAACTGCTGCCCTTCAAACAGAGAAATGGCCTGACTGTAAACCTCAACCTGCTCCTTTTCAACGCAGGCCTTTACCAGCTGTTCACTGTCAAGGAAATCCCCAAGCTCCGCAAAGCCCTGCTCGGCATCGGCATACTTGCCCTCTTCATAGAGGCGGTAACTGTCAATATACTTGATATACTGATCGGAATCCTTGTATCCGGTTGCTGATTCGAAGTGTGAATACGCCTCATTATAATCCTGGCGGGAAAACAGACTCAGTGCTTTCCTGTACGCCCGGCTTGGATGATTGAGATAGACCGGCACCAAAATGCAAAGAAGCACCACAATGATTCCAATAATAATGATCCGACGTTTCTTCATACCGTTCACCCCGCTGTCACTTTAAAAACACAATGTAACTCTATCTTTACGGCTTTGAGGGACCCATTTTGCGGATGACCGGCGGTGCTTTCCCTGCATCCGTGTCCTCCGTCTGTCCTCCTGATCCATCCAAGTTCTCAGAGCTTTCTTTCTCACTCTGTCCTGTTTTCCCGTCCTCCATTGCCGGCGCCTCTGGTGCTCTGGTATTCCCAGGGGTGAGCGAAAGGATTGTTTCCGAGGCCTTAAGGTCTTCTCCCGGTATGGGTTCCACCGTTCCCGGTTCCGTGGTTTCTTTGACCAGAGGCTCTATTACCTCACCTGCCGGTTCAAGCACAGCAAGCGGGGGTGCAGTTTCGTCCACCCGCGAATCGGCTTTCTCTTCTTTTTCCCCGTTCTCATCTCCTGGGGCCGCCGTTTTCTCCGCAACCATTTCCATCTTTTCGTCCTGTTCAGGCTCTACGGCACTTTCTTTGTTTCGCTCAAAGAAGCCGGTAATCGTTGTTTTGATTTTCTCAACAGAAGCGTTCTTAAGAAGCCCTGTCTGAGTGGCGATGACACACAGTGCAAAGGCCAGGAGCAAAAGTGCCAAAAGGACAACCAAAAATCCGTTTCCTTTTTTTGCTTTTGGCAAAGGCTTCTCCGGCACCGTTTCCTGTATTTTAAGAGGTTTGCTGCTCTCAGGTTCTTTTTCCGGTTCTGTTTTCTCCTCTGATTTTGGCACCTCTGCTATCGGCTTCTCTGCTTTTGGTGCCTCTCTCAGCGTCTCCTCCGGTTCAACCTCCCGCTCACGGATAATGGACATATTCGCGAGATCCAGATCATCGGTCAGAGTAGAACGATGATCCGTGTCGTCAAAGGATTCCACCAAAACCTGCGCCTTCGTCGGCTTCTTTTTCGGAATTGGCGTTTCGGGCATTTGAACGTTTTTCTTCTTTGTCTTCCGGTATCCCCGAATCACGCGGATGCTTTTAATCAGGTCACTTGACTGAATATCGGAGAAGTCAAGAAGCTCAACAAGCGCGGCATCCAGATCCTCTTTCTTCTCCTCCTCTTTTGTCTCCGGCTTGTCCTTCTGCTTTGACGATATGGTGCGCTCATTGAAACGCATTTCGGTGTTTCCATCCTGATCGCTGAAGGAATAGAGCTCAATATCCGGCTGACTTTCTGTTTCGACCAGATCGACATGGACCGGCTCCTGATTGCCTGTCTCCTTACTGGCCTCCTCCGCTTCCTCCTCGTCCGTTTCGATCAGGACCTGTTCATTATTGTCTGCAATGAATGAAATGATATGTTCAACATCCACCGCCTCAAGGAAACAGCAGTTCATAAAGTGCTGGACATGATCGCCCCTTTGGACGGTATACACTTTCACCAGCTGTTTGTTATCCGTTTCAGCATCAATGGCACGTCTAAAGCGGATGGTATTTTTCGTCATCAGAACGGAGGAAAGCACATCCTCACAGACAATCATGAGGTGGACACCAACAAGTGCTCCATGCTCACGAATCATGCGCAGCAATGTCGCAAACTCCGTTTTTTGGAGATAATTCTCAAAGGGATCGAGAACAATGAGCAGGCGCAAAAACGGCTTTTCCTCCACCCTCAGAGATGCGTTGTATCCATCCAGGGAGCGCATTCCGCTCTCCTCAAGGGTATTCAGCCTCGTAATGATCTCCTGGCGCATTCCGTTAAGAAATGCATCCGCCTGTGCTTCCTCCTTGATGATCGGGCGATACATGTGTGGCAAAACGCTGTATTGATCAAAGCGTCTGTTCTGCCCGATAAAGACAAAACGCACATCATCCGGCCTTGCCCGCATCAGAAGTGCCGTCATGAAAACGTCAAAGAGCCCCTGCATCTGATCTTCCCGATCATGCATATAAATGCATGAGAAAAAACGCAGATCCAGCGTTTCAACCGAATCGACAAACGCCAGCCCTAACGGCACTGTCAGACGGGATGGGCTCGAGACGACCTCCTCATTTTCAAGCGCAGAACGAAGCTCCAGGCTTTTGTTCGGTTCTTTCTTAATCTCACAGAAAAATGCACGGGAACCATCCGGGGATTCTGTAATCGAAAAAACCTCGGGACTCGCAAGGTCCGTCAGATTCTTTTCGAACATTCTTTTATAATATGGAAGAGAAAACCGGTCCTCAAGAATCAGAATTCCAAAAATGATCTGTTCTTCCTTTTCCTCCAGCGGAAAAACATCCACATTGAATCCGTCCTGCTGCAGCGCACGCTTGATTACCGCACCGGCTGCCTGCCAGTTCATCACCTGATGAAGCTGAGCAACGTCTGAGCGGTACAGAGGCATCAGACTCAGAGAAGGCGCTAAATAGCTCATTATTGTCTCTCCATCTCGATAGTCATCTGAAATCTACAATCGTCCAGCACCTGAGTAATGGTACATCAGGCTCCGGATTATAAAAATTCGCCATTTTCACGTCTCTATTATACAATGAAACTTAATTTTTGTAAAACAGGTTTTGGCCTTTTTCCTGTTTTTTTACGAACATTTTATCTTTTTCTTATCGCAAAGAATCTCCCGGCTTCTTCTACCTGTTCCCATATTAACAAACCGAATGCCCAAAATCGTGACATTTCCCAGCGCAAAATCAAAAACGCGGCCAAAGGCCGCATGATCAATTCGCCTGATATACAAGAAAATCCATGAGATGAATACAATTCTCATGGATTTTAACGTTTCAATCACAGAATGGTTATCCTGGACATCCCCTGGTTATAGGCCGTAGAAGCCATGATGTATCTGATTACACCATGATTGAAAACGTGTATGGTCAAGTCAGCTGAGAAAAAAGCGGTAGCTGTACCGCTGGAGTCCTCACCAGATCAGTTGTCGTTGCGGAAACATTCCACTATTGAATTGAGTCAACTCTTGGGTCATCTCTCGGGTCATCTTTTCTCTTCAAATGTGTATCAAGGCTGTTCAGTGCAACTGTTTTGTTGTTAAAACTGAACAATTTTTGTTTGTAGAATTTATTAAAAATGCCGAAGCAACATGTCAGTTGCTTCGGCGATGGTCGAGGTGACAGGATTTGAACCTGCGACCTTTTGGTCCCGAACCAAACGCGCTACCAAACTGCGCTACACCTCGAAAAATATGGAGCCAAAGAAGGGACTCGAACCCTTGACCTGCGGTTTACGAAACCGCTGCTCTACCGACTGAGCCACTTTGGCGACTGCGGTCAACAATTGGGAATTATATCAGCATGAGGTGGCAATGTCAATAGGGAATTTTAAGATTTTTTGACAATCGTTTTTGCATGGTCGAAAGATTGCCCCCGGAGGGCATGGCTAACCGGAGAAAACAATGTTCCTGGATAACCGCTCCACCTGCCAAGCGGCAGGTGGAGCGCATCAGGTTCAATGTGTTGTATCACCCGGTAGCGGATGGACCGTCGCGGGCTTATAGGTCGGCACCGCCTCCTCAATCAGTTGAAGCAGCGCTTCCTCATCCTCTGCATATGCAGTGATCATCATCTTTTCCAGGGTTTTAAGGAAACTCTCATGATCAATGGCAATGGGCTTTCCGATATGAATCAGATTATTCTGTGTCTTGAGAAGCCCTTCCTCCACCATCAGTTTCTCTTCATACAGCTTTTCACCAGGCCGCAGTCCCGTGTACACGATCTTGATATCCCGGTCCGGTGTAAAGCCCGAGAGTTTGATCAGGTTTCTGGCCAGCGTATCAATTTTCACCGGCTCACCCATGTCAAGAACAAAGATTTCCGAGCCCTTAGCCATGACACCCGCCTGCATAACCAGGCTTACTGCCTCGGGAATCGTCATAAAGTAACGGATGATTTCCGGATGCGTCACGGTCACGGGGCCGCCATCCTCAATCTGCTTGCGGAACAGTGGAATTACCGAGCCGTTGCTTCCGAGGACATTGCCAAAGCGCACAGCCACAAAACGTGTGACTCCGAAAAAGTCCGGCGGCAGCTTGTCTTTTCCCTCGTCCATCTCATGCAGATGGAGATCCGGAAGCTTATACTCCTCATGGATGCGAATCATAAAGTCAAACGTCTGGATGATCATCTCACAGATACGTTTGCTGGCTCCCATGACATTGGTCGGATTCACCGCTTTGTCCGTGCTGATTAAGATGAAGCGTTTGCACTTGTTTTTCATCGCCGCATAGGCGGTCTTATACGTGCCGATGGCATTGTTCTTAATCGCCTCACATGGGCTTTCCTCCATCAGCGGTACATGCTTGTGTGCAGCTGCATGATAGACAATATCCGGCTTGTAGGTTTCAAATACCTCATTGATGCGGCAGCTGTCGCGAACCGAGCCGATAAGCACCACAAGATCAATTTCCGGATGTTTCCGCCTCAGTTCCTGCTGAATCTCGTAGGCATTGTTTTCGTATACATCAAAAATGATAAGCCGCTTCGGCTGATGTTTTGCAATCTGCCGGCATAATTCCGATCCGATGCTCCCTCCGCCGCCGGTAACCAGGATGGTTTTGCCATTAATGAAGCGATATACCTCTGTCAGATCACTGCGGATGGGATCCCGTCCAAGGAGATCCTCAATGGAAACATCCTTCATGGACGCAATCGTAATGTCCCCATTGACCAGCTGGAACATGCCGGGAAGATTTTTAAGCTCACACCCGGTTTCCTGACAGATCTTAAGAACCTTCCTGCGTTCCTGCTCGCTTGCGCTGGGCAGGGCAACATAGATCTTGTTGATCCCGTACTTTTTTACCATTTCCGGAATCTTCTCACGCCCGCCGACAATCGGGACACCGTCTATATACCGATGCCACTTGTTCGGATTGTCATCAATGATGCAGCAGACCTTACCGTTGATTTCCTTTGCCTTATGCAGGTCCCTTAGAATCATCTGGCCTGCATTTCCCGCACCGACCAGCAGCAGCCGCGGTGCCGATTTTGCCAGTGCCTTCTCTCTCGGTGAGCGTTCCATCAGATAAAAGCGATAGGCAAAGCGAACGCCAAGCATAAAGATATACTGGAAGAACGTTCCCATGACATAGTAGGAGATCGGCATCCGGTAATAAAAGAGGGTAACAATGGAAATATGAAAGGCCGATGTAATGCCTACCGCAATCGTAATCCATGCCAGCTCATAGTAGCTGGCGAAACGCCATAGGCTTCGGTACAGCCGCAGAACCCAGAACAGTCCAAGACAGAACAGCGTATAGATCGGCAAAAACTGGGACCATGTTTCGATATATTCTGCATCAATCGCAGAAAAATTCATTTCATGCCTCAGAAGCAGCGCCAGAAAGTACGCAAAGTTAACGGCAAATGCATCATATGCCATCATCAACAAAGCAACTTTCTGCCAGTGCTCCAGATGCAGAAAAGAGGGCTTGTTTTCTTTTTTCACCTTTATGCAATCCCCCAGTATAGTAAAATCGGGATATTACGCCATCTTCTCAGAAAGTTCCTTCCCGCCTAAAATGTGCAAATGGAAATGCGGAACAGTCTGGCGGGCATCCGGTCCGCAATTGGACACAATGCGGTAGCCCGTTTCCTCAAGACCCTCCTGTTTCGCAACAATGGCTGCAGTGCGCATCAGATGGGCAAGCAGCTCATCCGATTCTCCCATAACCGCCGACCATCCGGTCACATGCTTCTTTGGAATGACAAGGATATGTACCGGTGCCTGAGGGGCAATATCTGCAAACGCATACGTCAGATCATCTTCATAGATCTTTTTGCTCGGAATCTCTCCGCTGATGATTTTGCAAAACAAACAATCGTTCATAGTATTCCTCCATTGCATATTCCTGCGGGTCTACCACTTACCAGTGATCGTCGCCATGAGGGTTTCCCCGTCTCCCCCGGTAATGCATACCGGGACCAGGTGTCCCTCAAGGTTACCCTCACCTTCATCTGTCTTTATTATACACCTAAAATAGGTTCCTGTATAACCAATATAGAAGCCATTTTCACGTCTCTCGATCAGGACGGTTTCCTTTTGCCCGATCATCCGGTTCTCAGCCAGCCTTTTGAGTTCCTCACCCACCGCAATCAGCCTTTTCGCTCTCTGTTGCCGAACGCTTACAGGAACACTGCCCTCCATGACAGCCGCTTTCGTCCCCGCTCGCTCCGAATACGGAAAGACGTGCATTCTCGAAAAGCCGGCCCTCCTGCAGGTTTCAACGGTTTCAAGAAAGCGCTCCTCCGTTTCGCCAGGGAACCCGGTCATCACATCCGTCGTAATCGCACAGTAGGGAAACGCCGTTCGCAAAAGCTCACAGGCATGCAGAAATTCCTCCGATGTATAGTGCCGGTTCATGGCCTTCAATATCGGATCGCTTCCGCTTTGCAGTGCCAGATGGAACTGAAGACACACTTTGGGCATTTCCTCAAGCCGCCTGACCACATTCTCTGTAATGATTCTGGGTTCAAGGGATCCAAGCCGGATGCGCTCAATGCCTTCGGTCTCATGCACCGTCCGGATGGCATCCATGAGTGTGGTTCCGTTGCCAAAATCGCGTCCATAGCTGCTCAGATGAATTCCGGTAAGCACAATCTCCTGATAGCCATGCTCCGCCAAATGTCTGCATTCCTCCGAAATCTCCGAAAGTGGACGCGAGCGGACCGGTCCGCGAACACTTGGAATGATACAGTAGGTACAGTACTGTGTGCAGCCCTCCTGGATTTTGAGAACAGCACGCGTATGTCCCTCATTCACATGGACATGATCATTCTCATAAACACGGCTGATTTTGGCCTCAACCGCAATCAGCGCCCGCTCCTCTTTGATCGCCTGTTCAAGAAGAGAGACAACCTCTCCTCTGTGCTGTGTCCCCAGAATCAGCCGAACCCCCGGTATTCCCTGAACCGCTGCCGGATCCCGCTGCGCAAGGCATCCGGCCACAATGATTTCACACTGCGGATTCATCCGTCTGCACCTGCGGATCGCATTCATGCTCTTTTTATCCCCGGTTCCGGTCACCGTGCAGGTATTGATCAGATAGATATCCGCCGCCTCATCAAAGGGGACCTCGGTATATCCATTGGCAAGAAACTGCTCGCGCATCACCTGCGTATCATACTGATTCACCTTGCATCCCAATGTCAGGAATGCGACGGTAGACATAGGAAAAGAAGACCGCTCGCTCATGCTTTCTTCCCCTCCTTTTTGAGGACAATGAGATCCCGCTCAATCGCCTGCTCCACCCAGTGATTCATCTCTCCTGTTTCCACGTGAGTAAACCCTGCGCGGATGCCCTCGCTCACCAGATTGTCTCTGCGAATGGTATGGGTATTAAAGCTCATGCAAAGCGTCCCGCCCGGCTTAATGCAGGCAAACCATTCCGGCAGAGCCTTTGAAACCGTCGCAAACAATCCATCTTCCTTCCCTGCCGTTCCGGTTTGAACCCCGTAAGGCAGATCGGTGACCATGAGATGGACGCTGTTCCCCTTGAGATAGGCCATGGCATTTCGTGTATCTCCGCAGATCATGCGAAAAGAGCGCGTATCTCCATCCTTAAAGTGTGCATTGGAATCCGAAAACACCCACTTATGCTGTGTTCCGCCGTTTTTCCCGCGCACCGTGAGCGATGTTGCCTGATGCTTGTACTTGATCTTATGAAACTCAAAATAACGATTCATATAGCCGGTAACTTCCTCGACATTGCTCTTTCCGATTTCAATGCCGACCCCATGATACCCGCGTTTTATCGCAAGCATGGGTGTCGTTCCCTTTCCGGCCATGGGATCACAGACGATCAGCTGAGAATCGAAGACTCTCGCAAAATCACTGCAGCAGACGCCCATCGTGATCATGCTGTCCGTAAACATCTCATTGGTCTTTCCCTTGTACTTCAGCAGATAAGGAAGATCCTCTCCGATATACTGCAGTCTCATTGAAGGAAGCGGGCGCATCTCCTCCCCGACACATTCAAAGAGCATGTACATACTGGCGCACTGCCAGATCTGGGCCAGTTCCCCACGCGACATTTCCTTTTCGGTTTCAATGATCAAAAACTGTGCTCCGCCGATCATCTCCCGCGTAAGCGAAAAGGAAACCTCCATCGCATTCATGATCATCTTCGTCTCACCCTCGGCAATCTGCAAAAGTGAGGGACGATACCGAATATTCTGATGCGGATATAACAAAAGTGCCAGCTTCAAAAGAACCTCCGATATGAAAAAACACCCCATACAAAGATGGGGCGCTCTGCGTAAATTAATACTTGCGCTTCCGAGCTGCTTCAGCCTTCTTCTTGCGCTTTACGCTAGGCTTCTCGTAATGTTCTCTCTTCCGAACCTCAGCGATGACTCCTGAACGCGCGCATTGCCGCTTGAATCTTCTCAGAGCACTCTCGAGGGATTCGTTCTCACGAACACGGATCTCAGACATCGTTATCCCTCCCCTCGAATTTAAGCTTCTGTAGAAACTTACTGTCTGAAAATCGTTAATGACAGAACTCCACGGCGGATATTATACTGCTAACCTTAGAATTCGTCAACAGGAAATTTCGCGAAATCTGCCAATTTACAGGACAAATTCCCGGCTTGGCAGAATTTTTCTGCATTTCCGCATCAGTATCTTTCCATCAGAGATAGATATCCGCTACTGTCTGGCCTACAGCCGCCGCTGCATACGGGCCTGTAAAGATCTTTTTGATCTCCTCATTTGTCGCCTCAAGTGTGACCGCATTCATCTTCTCAAGAACCTCTCTGGTATCCACGACCTTCCCGCGTGTCAGATAGCTCTTCCCGATGGCCATCATCCTTGATGATGCGCTTTCCATCCCAAGCAGATAGGAAACCTTGAGTTGTTCCTTTGCCATATGGAACTCGTCCTCTGTAATTCCATGATCCCTCAGCTTCTTAATTTCCTCGTGAATGGCATGGGAAACCTTCTGTGCATTTTCCTGACTGGTTCCTGCATACAGTATCACCTCGCCGTTTTTCGTATACACGGAGGGATAGCAGAAAACTGTGTAAGCCGCCCCCATCTCCTCGCGAATCTTCTGAAACAGGCGGGATGCGTTTCCGCCACCGATTGCGTTGCACAAGACTGAGAGAGGATACATCCGGAGATCACTTTGCCCTACGCCTTTCCAGGCCTGAGCAATATGCACCTGTTCGATGTCCTTCCTGCGGATTAATGCTTTGGGTTCAAAGGAAGCAAGTACCGGGATTTCAATCTTCTCATCCGAGGGCTCCCAGTTCCAAAACAGTCTCTCACAGGTTTCTTTCAGCTTATCAAAATCAAACTGACCGGCCACAGAAAGCACAACGTTGTTCGGGCGGTAATACTTCTCGTAAAAGGACACCAGCTCATCTCTCGTGATCGTGGCAATCTGCTGCTCCGGCCCAAGAATCGTATAGGCCAGAGGATGTTCGCCATACCAGGCCTCTGCGATCAGATCCATCGTAAGATCATCCGGGCTGTCCTCGCTCATCGCGATTTCCTCAAGGACGACACCGCGTTCCTTTTCAAACTCTTCCGGGTCAAACCTCGGATGCAGAATAAGATCGCCCACCAGATCCAGCGCACGGTCCAGATGCTCCGAAATCACCTTTGCATAAAATGCCGTGCATTCCTTTGATGTAAAGGCATTAACCTGTCCGCCGAGGCAGTCAATCTCTGCTGCGATATCCAGAGTAGACCGCGTTGTCGTACTCTTAAAGAGCATATGCTCAATAAAATGTGAAAACCCATTCGTTTCCCGAGTCTCATATACGGAACCTGCGCGTACCCAGAAGCCAAAGGAAACAGAGGGAAAGAACGGAATGTACTCGGTGACAACCTGAAATCCATTTGGAAGTGCGAACGTTTTGATATCTCTGTTATATTGCTCCATTGCATTTCCTCAAAAAAGAGCTGCGGCATTGCCGCAGCACTGTTTATATTATCTACGGGAGTCTCTGCGAGGCGGTCTCTGGCTGAACGGACGCTTCTGCTGACGTTCCTCATTTGCAGTATATTCGATGTCATTGCGAATCAGATTGATTCTGCCCTGAGCATCAATCTCTGCTACCTTCACCTCAAGATCATCGCCAATCTTGACGACATCCTCACATTTCTCAACACGCTTGTTAGCCAGCTTGGAAATATGAACCATGCCCTCTTTGCCTGGCAGAAGCTCGACAAAGACACCAAAATTCATCATCCGAACGACCTTACCGGTGTAGACCTCGCCAACCTCAATGTCCTTTGCGATGCCCTCGATGATGCGCCTTGCCTTGGCAGCGGCTTCCTCATCCGGCGTTGCAATAAAGACGTTTCCATCATCCTCAAGATCAATTTTCACGCCGGTCTCCTCAATGATCTTGTTGATCATCTTTCCACCGGGTCCGATGACCTCACGAATCTTATCCGGATTGATCATGAAATTGATGATCTTCGGGGCGTACTTGGAGAGGTTCTCACGTGGCTGCGGGATGGTTTCAAGCATCTTGCCGAGAATGAAAAGACGGCCATCAAGTGCCTGGCTGAGCGCCTGACGCAGAATTGCCTCATCAATTCCCTTGATCTTGATATCCATCTGAATGGCGGTGATGCCGTTCATGGTTCCGGCAACCTTGAAATCCATGTCGCCGAGGAAGTCCTCAAGGCCCTGGATATCGGTGAGAACCGCAACCTTGCCGGTTTCCGTATCCTTGATGAGACCCATGGCCACGCCGGCAACCGGTGCTGTGATCGGCACACCTGCATCCATCAGGGCAAGCGTTGAACCGCAGACCGAAGCCTGGGAAGTGGAACCATTGGAGGAAAGAACCTCGCTGACCACGCGGATTGCATATGGGAACTGGTCCACTGGCGGGATCACCGGCAGAAGCGCACGCTTTGCAAGCGCGCCATGGCCGATTTCTCTGCGGCCCGGGCTCTTCATGCGTCCAGCCTCGCCGGAGGCATACGGCGGCATGTTGTAGTTGTGCATGTATCTTTCACTGGTCTCTTCGCCAAGGCCTTCAATGACCTGGGCCTCGCTGACCGGTGCCAGCGTTGCAATGGACATGACCTGTGTTTCACCGCGGGTGAAGACACCGGAGCCATGTACACGGGGCAGCACGGAGACCTCGGACCAGATCGGACGGATATCCGTAAGTCCACGTCCATCCGGACGGATGCCCTTGTCGATGATCTTGCGGCGCATGACCTCTTTATCCAGATAATAAAGTGCGTCATCTACCTCGTTCATCCGATCCGCAAAAATCTCGGCATACTTTTCGTGAGCTTCTTCCTTGACGATCGTCTCACGATCTCCGCGCTCATGACGGTCAAAGGCTTCAAATGCCCACTCAGTCCTTCCGAGGAAATCGCGATGAACGGCTTCCTTGATATCCTCACCGGTTTCAAATACCGGGAAGTCCCGCTTCTCTTTTCCGATTTCACTGACAATCTGCTTCTGGAACGCAACCAGCTTCTTGATCTCCTCATGGCCGGTCAGGATTGCACGCAGCATATCGTCCTCGCTGATTTCCTTTGCACCAGCTTCCACCATGAGAACAGCCTCATCGGTGCCGGCAACCGTCAGAGCCAGCTTGGATACGGCACGCTGAGCTACATTCGGATTGATCACGACATTGCCATCGACAAGACCGACAGACACGGCACCAATCGGGCCTGCCCAAGGAATGTCACTGATGGCAATCGCTGCGGAGGCACCCAGCATTGCGGGAATCTCCGGCTGGACATCCACCTCACAGGAAAGAACCGTGCAAACCACCTGGACATCGTTGCGCATTCCCTTGTTAAACAGCGGACGCAGCGGACGGTCAATCAGGCGGGCGGTCAGGGTCGCCTTTTCGGAGGGACGGCCCTCGCGCTTGATAAATCCACCTGGCAGTTTGCCGATGGAATACATCTTCTCCTCAAAGTCCACACTCAGCGGGAAGAAATCCTGTCCTTCTCTTGGCTGATCTGCTGCTGTTACGTTTACCATGACGACCGTATCGCCAAGGCGAACAATGACAGAACCATTGGCCTGACCGCAGTATTTGCCGAATTCCATGCTAAGTTCGCGGCCGCCCAGTTCTGTTTTAAATACCTTTTCCATTTTTTATCTCCTTTCGCCTCACACACACAATCGAAAGAGAACCCTCTCTTCCGAAAAAAACCGTCGTTTGGAATTCGCCCCAAACGACGGTTCATCTGGGAAAATGCGCTCCCCGTAAACCTGCGGCTTACTTGCGCAGACCCAGTTTCGCTACTAAAGCACGATACCGCTCGATGTCGACCTTCTTGAGGTAGTCCAGCATGCCACGACGCTGACCAACCATCAGGAGAAGGCCACGATGAGAGTGATGGTCCTTCGGATGCACCTTGAGGTGTCCGTTCAAATCATTGATCCGCTTGGTCAGAAGTGCAATCTGAACCTCAGGCGAACCTGTGTCACCCTCGTGACGTCCATATGTCTTGACGATTTCTTCTTTTTCGAGTTTCGTGATAGCCATTTTTCTTTTTCCTCCATTATATTTTGTCAAATGCCAACAGCCCGGATGAACGTTGGAGTATCGTTTCTCTGAGCAGTCGGTTGCGACCGAACGGTATTCTAGCACGTAAGTATCTATTTGTAAACCGCAAAAATAAAGTTTTTTCAAAAACCCATCAAATTTGTCAGGATCCGTCAGAAAAGCTTCCTGTACAACTCGCCGGAAATCCGAACGTTCCCATACAGCCATGCTCAAAGCACTCTTCCAAAGCTGCAATTCCCGTCAGTGCTTCTGTCACTATTGCAAAGTCAGAGGCTTCTCGTTCATGACTTTGAAGAGTTCCCTCCTGCTTTTTATTCTGTCTGCGTCTGACTACTCCTTCAGCAAAATTGCATACCTTTCGCGATCTTCAATAGGAACTTCCAAGAGTTCCATCGTCTCTTGAATTGAGAGCCCGCAATTACGCGCGACGGCAGGAATGCCAGTCAAATATGCATAATCTCTCCCTTCACGCATTCCAATTTCTATTCCTTCTTTTATTCCGATTTCCTTGCCTTTATTCTCGATATAATCCAATGCCTCACACATATACTTTGCCTTACTCCTCCTCTTTTAACGAACCAGTAATCCTTTCATCACGCGTAATTACAGAAATAAGGTTCAGCAATTTATTCATATGCTTTAACTGCTCTGGATTTGATGGTCGTACCTTATGACTCATTCTAAGAAGATGGCAATCATTACTGAAACACATATGCGTTCCAGAATTGGTGGAAAAACGATAGCTTCTCTTCAATTCCAGATATGAAGGCTTAACACAACATTTATGCTGTCTGATTTCCATATCTCTCTTTCAACAAAATTGCATACCTTTCACGTTCTTCCATGGGAATATTTGTAACTTCCATAGCTTTCTCTGGTGAATAATTAGTATTACATATCAATGCATGCAACATCTCCAAGCACATCCAATCCGCGCCTTCGCGTTTTCCGATTTCCTTACCAATTTCCTTACCTTTATTCTCAATATAATCTAATGCTTCACACATATTCTTTGGCTTGCCTCCTTCTCTTTTCAATGAATCTGTAAACCTGTCATCATTAGTGACTACAGACATCAGCTTCAGCAATTCATCCACATGTTTAAACTGCTCTGGATTAGGTGGTCATCCCTTATGACTCATTTTTAGAAGATGGCAATCATTGCTAAAACACATATGCGTTCCAGAATTGGTGGAAAAACAACAGCTTCTCTTCAATTCCAGATATGAAGGCTTAACACAACATTTATGCTGTCTGATTTCCATATCTCTCTTTCAACAAAATTGCATACCTTTCACGTTCTTCCATGGGAAT
>JAFUZM010000097.1 GCA_017476605.1 Clostridia bacterium | reverse complement strand
GCCAGAATGGCAAGCGCCAGAAAGGTCCAGATGGGAGAATAACGCTGTTTCTTCACCGAAATCACACTCCCTCACGGATCAGGGTATTCTGCGTTGCCTTGTCAAATACATTGACCTTTTTCGGCATGATCTGCAGGGTAACCTGGGTCTGATCCGGAATGATATCCGCGAGATCGCTGGTTTCCACGACCTCAATGGCCTGTCCGTTACGAAGGGTCATAAAGTAGTGCTGGGTCATGCCGAGGAAGACACTGCTGGTGACGGTCGCAGGAATGCCGGGTGTTCCATCGGTATGAATGGTGAATTCCTCGGGACGGACGGCGACGTGAACCGCACCTGCGGCATCCGGACGGACCGTATCAAGGGGAACCCTGTAATCGCATCCAAAGTCCAGCATTCCCTGCTTCAGGTCCGCATCCAGCAGATTGGACAGACCGATAAAGGTGGAAACGAATTCGTTGGCCGGACGCTGATAAATGTGCTTTGGCGTGCCGATCTGCTGAATCTTACCATCGTGCATGACGGCAATCCGGTCAGAAATGGCCAGGGCTTCCTCCTGGTCATGGGTGACATAGACGGTGGTAATGCCGATCTGATGCTGAATCTGCTTGATGACATTGCGCATCTCCACCCGAAGCTTTGCGTCAAGATTGGAGAGGGGCTCATCCATCAGGAGCACCTCCGGCTCAATGACGATGGCTCTGGCCAGGGCAACGCGCTGCTGCTGGCCGCCGGAGAGCTGCGTGGGCATCCGGTCGGCGTACTGGTCAATCCGGACCAGCTTGAGGATTTCATCCGCCCTTTTGTACCGTTCCGGTTTTGGAATGCGGCGGGTTTTAAGGCCGTAGGCCACATTATCCCGGACGCTCATATGAGGGAAGACCGCATAGTTCTGGAAAACCATGCCCATGTTCCGCTTGTTTGTCGGGATTTTGTTGATAACTTTATCATCAATACGAATTTCACCGGCCTCAATGGTATTGAAGCCGATGATCATCCGAAGCAGGGTTGTCTTTCCGCAGCCGGATGGCCCCAGCAGGGTAAAGAATTCGCCGGGCCTGATTTCGGCGGAGAGCCCCTGGATGACGATGTTTTTTCCGTAGGCCTTGGTGACATTGTCAATATGAATAGCAACACCCATAGTATTCCCCTCACTTAAAAAGCCGGGAAGCTCTGCGGTTTGCAAAGCTTCCCGGCATCGCTACTTAAATTACGATTGCTGACTGTGAGATTACTCCATGTTCATCTCAACATGATCGAGGTACATCTTTACGATTTCTGCTTTGTGCTCAGCAACATAGGCAGTGGAGTAGGTATCAAACTGCTTGATTTCGCTGTCGGGAATCATCTTCTCATTGACCGGAACGCCGGCACGGAGAGGACGCAGGTTGAGAGCAGCGGCAACTGCGGTCTGGCTCTCTTCGCTGAGAACGAAATCGACGAACTTCTTGGCAGCTTCCATGTGCGGAGCGCCCTTGATGATCTGAACGGACTCGCCGGGATAGACGGTGCCTTCTACCGCATAGACCACCTTGACCGGCTTGTCGCCCTGAGCCTGCAGTTCAACGCAGGGATCCTCATAGCTGAGGCCGACGGCATATTCGCCATTGGCTACGCCGTTGTATACCTGAGACGAGGAGTTTGCAGCGATGTCGCCCTTGATCTTGAGGAACGCGTCGATGTAGTCCCAGGCGTCCTTGCTCATGGGATCGCCATTGCCCATGCCATAGAGCATGCCGATGAGGCACTGGAAGGCAGAGGAGGAGTTGGCGGGATCAGCAGAGATGATCTTGCCCTTCAGCTCGGGCTGGAGGAGATCGGCATATCCGTTGACCTCAATGCCCAGCTCTTTGAGAACGTCGGTGTTGACGATCATGACGTTGGGCTCGGCATAGGCGTTGTTGAAGCAGTTGGTGCCGTCATTCTGGAACTGCGGATAGAGGGCATCGTTTTCGGTGGAAACATAGACCTCAAAGAGATCGCGGTTGGCAGCCAGCATGGTTTCATCTGCGGCCCAGTGAATGTCAACGGTGATATTGCCCGTCTCAACCTCACTCTTCACGCGCTGGAGAACCTCACCGGAGTTGCCGGTAATCATCTCGACCTTGATGCCCGTTGCCTCCTCAAAGGCCGGGATGACGATGTTGTTGAGACGCTCATTACGTGCACTGTAGATGACCAGGACGTCATCATCTGCCAGAGCAGAGAAGCACAGTGTAAGGAGCATCAGGGAAAGAATAAGCGCGAATACTTTTTTCATGGTAGCTACCCCTTTCTAAATTTTAACAAGGACTCATGTGCCCTTTTGCTGTACTTATTGTACAGTATTTGACGTAAAAATGCAATGAATCCGTTAAGTTTTTATGCAACTTTTATGAAAAGATAATATGAGAACACGGCTTCGTCGGCGTTTTCCCGGAAAATTGGCCGCTTGTGATGGGCGATCTTCTCTTTTGCACCGAATCAGGTTTCAGATGCAGTGCCGCTCCGGCAGAGGAAATGCAGGGAAGCATTGACGTCAAAAAGGAGCCCTGCATAGCATCTTTGAAGCACATTTCTTTAGAGAATGGCTGTGTTTTCCTCTATATTCATAGACTCAGATTTTGGCGCATGATATAATGGACCTGAAGTTTTTCCTGTTGGACCCGTATACGAGGAGTTTGTCAGGTGACGAGCACTGGCAAAAGTTACTACGTCGAAAGACCAGGTTGCTCGTCAGAGGAGGACCCCATATGAGCCGGAATGTGACAGATGGTATTTTGGACAGGCGCGAGGAGGAGCGGCTGCAGGAAGAGCGGGCAGTCTATGCCCGGCTTCAGGCACTCACAGGCAATTTCATTGTCGTCTATGTCGTGGATCCAGAGACGGGAAACTATCGGGAATTCAGTGCCACAGATGACTTTAAGGAGAACTTTGCCCAGGCGAAGGAAGGTTCAGACTTTTTTGATAAGGTCCGTAAGGAAGCCCACGCCTTTAACCATCCGGATGACATGGAGCGCTTTCTTTCGGCCGTTACGAAGGAAAACGTGCTCTCTGAGGTCAAGCGCAGTGGCATCTTTACTCTGGAGTATCGCATCATCATGGAGGGCAAGCCCCTCTATGTTCAGATGAAGGCGGCCATGGTGGAGGAGAAGGAAGGCCTTCGTCTTGTTGTCGGCCTCAACGACGTGGACGCGCAGGTTCGTCAGCGGGAAGCAGGTCGGGAGGTCGAGCGCCAGAGGGAAATCTACAACCAGATCACGGCCAGCCTTGCCGAGCAGTATGATACGCTTTACTACATTGATGTTGCCACCAGTACCTATGTTGAAATCTCCTCGACGGATGAATACAAGAAGCTGAATGTGCCGGCGACAGGCAATGACTTCTTCTCTGAGAGCCGAAGAAGCATCCGTAAGTATGTCCACCCGGAGGACCAGGAACGGGCACTCAGCATTCATTATCGGGACGCGATGCTGGATAACCTCAAACACCGCGGGTCCTTTTCCATGGCCTGGCGTCTGGTTGTGAATGGTCAGGTGCGACACATCCGGCATACGGAGATTATGGCCCGGGATAAAAAGCACATCGTTGTCTGTATTAAAAACATCGACGAGGAGGTTCGGGCGGAGCAGGCCCTTCGGGAGACACAGAAGAAGAGTGTGACCTTTACGCAGATTGCGGAGCGGCTGGCCTCCCATTTTGACCTGATCTATTACATTGACTGTGAAACCCTGCATTATGAGGAGCTCTCCACGAAGCAGAAGTCCGGTGAACTGCGGGTCCAGGCTGAGGGCGACGATTTCTTTACCATCTCACGGAGGAACATAGACCGCCTGATCTATCCCGAGGATCGGGAGCGGCTGCGGCTGTTCCTTGACAAGGATCGCCTGATTTCCCAGCTGGAAACCCGCCGGCAGCTGACTGAGGATTATCGCATGTCTGTGGACGGCGGGCAGGCGCAGTATACGCGCATGTCGGTGACCTATTCCTCCGACCACAGCCATTTCATCATCTGTGTCGAGAATCGCGACAAGGATGTCCGTCGCGAGCAGGAGCATCTGGCGGCACTTTCCATGGCCAACGAGATGGCCAGACGGGACGAGCTCACCCACACAAAGAACAAGACGGCGTACCACGAGATGGAGAAGGAGCTCCAGCAGCAGATTGACGGGGGAAGCGCTGCTTTCGGCATCGTGGTTTGCGATATTAACGGACTCAAGGTGATCAATGACACAGAGGGCCACAAGGCGGGCGACGATTACATTCGGGCCTCCTGCATGCTGATCTGCCGGATCTTCCAGCACAGCCCGGTGTTCCGTATCGGCGGAGATGAATTTGCCGTGATCCTGAGGGATCAGGACTATGAAAACCGGGAGAGTCTGCTGGCAACGCTGCGGCGGAAGGTGGAGGAGAATGCCCGCATCGGCGAGGGGCCTGTGGTGGCCTCCGGTCTTGCGGTATATCTGCCACAGGAGGACCATGTCGTCGTGGATGTCTTCAGCCGCGCCGACACGCTCATGTATGAGAACAAGACGCATCTCAAGGAGATGAAGCTCCTGCTTGAGAGTCATTCCCTCAAGGAGATGGCCAACTTCCGGATGATCACCGAGGAGCGGCGCACTATGCTGGATGCGCTGTACAAGGCGCTGGAGATTGTCTCAGAGGGCACCTATGTCTATCTCTGCGACATGAAATACGATTTTTCGCGCTGGTCCAAGAGCGCGGTGGATACCTACGGGCTTCCCTCTGAGTACATGTACGGAGCCGGAGACATTTGGGAAAATCAGATTCATCCGGAGGATCGGGCGGCGTATCGCAAGGGCATCGACGAAATCTTTGCCGGAAATACATCGGGGCATGACATGCAGTACCGGGCCAGGCGGGTTACTGGGGAATACGATGTGTGCACCTGCCGCGGCGTCGTGATCCGGGATCACGCCGGCGAACCGGATTACTTCATCGGCACGATCCGCAACCATGGCATTCAGGGACACATCGACATGCTGACCGGCCTTCGCAACCAGTACGGCTTCTTTGAGGACCTCGAGGGCTTCCTCAAGCGGAACACCCAGATCAACGTGGTCCTCTTTGGAATAAGCCGTTTTTCCGAGATCAATGAGATGTACGGGTATCATTTTGGCAATCGGGTGCTGCAGCTCTATGCCAGAAGCGTCTTTGAGGCGACGGGAAACGCGGGACACTGCTACCGGATTGACGGAACGAAGTTTGCGGTCATCAGCAACACACTTTCCATCGAGGAACTGCGGGAGAACTATGACAATTTCCGCTCGTTCCTCCACGAGCACTTCCAGGTGGACGGGAAAAAGGTGTTGCTGGAGCTGCACTGCGGTGCGCTAAAAGTGGAACATTTTGCAGTGGATTCTCAGACAGTTTATGCCTGTCTGAACTATGCCGATGAGGAATCCAAGGTGCACCAGCAGGGCGACATGGTGGAATTCCGCAACGAATCAAGCGACAGGAGCCACCAGCGGCTCGAGATGCTCCATGCGATTCGTGACTCCATCATGCGCAACTATGAGGGCTTCTACCTGCTCTATCAGCCGGTGGTGGATGCACAGACGGAAAAGCTGATCGGTGCGGAGGCACTGCTGCGCTGGCGAAACGACCAGTACGGCATGGTTCCTCCGGACGCGTTCATTCCGGTTCTGGAATCCGACCCGCTGTTTCCGGAGCTGGGGGAATGGATTTTGCGGGAAGCCATCCTCGCTGCCAAGCAGATATTGGAGCAAATCCCGGACTTTGTCATGAACGTGAACCTGTCCTACACTCAGCTTGAAAAGCCGGACTTTGTGGACATGGTATTCCGCATTCTGAGCGACCTCGAATATCCCCCGGAGCATCTTTGCCTGGAGGTGACGGAGCGGTGTCGACTGCTGGATCTGGAGCTTTTGAAAAACGTGGCGGTTAACCTGAAGGCCAGGGGTATCCCGGTGGCACTGGATGACTTTGGTACCGGCTTTTCCTCTATTGGCATCCTCAAGAAGATTCCGGTCAGCATCATCAAGATCGACCGCAGTTTTGTTGAGATGATCGAGGAAAACGAGGCTGATCGTGAGGTCGTGCGGAACATCGCCGATCTTGCCTCCGTTTTCAGCGCCAAGGTCTGCGTCGAGGGCATTGAGACAGCAGAGATGCGGGATATCCTGAGGCGCTACCACGTGGAGAGCTTCCAGGGCTATTACTACGCGAAGCCGCTGTCTATTCAGCAGTTTCTGGCGTGGAATCAAAACAAGTAGGATGAGTTGCTGAGTGCCTTTGAGAAGCAGATGGATGAGAACCAGAGGCGGGGAGAAGTCACCATCGCCTCCGGCCATGCCTGCTTTGATCCGACCCTTGATAAGAGCTGTCGGACGATATTTGAGCGCGCGGATGAACAGATGTATCATCGGAAACGGCGAATGAAAGAGACGGGAAACTGAGATCACTTTCATCCATTCGGAAATTATGCAGAGGAGTTTATTACAAAAGCGATGATCCGGTGATCGTCGCTTTGTGTAGTTGAGTTGATATGAGAATTTTCATTGATGCGGATGCCTGCCCGGTTACCCGCATTGCGGAGAGGATTGCCCAGAAGGATCATATTCCGGTTACCTTGCTGTGTGATTCAAATCACGCTTTGTCGTCCGAATACAGCACGATAAAGATCATTGATGCAGGCGCGGATGCGGTGGATATTGCCCTGATTAACCTCTGCCAACGTGGGGATATTGTCGTTACGCAGGATTACGGTGTGGCGGCTCTTGCGCTGGGCAAGGGAGCCCGGGCGATCCATCAAAGCGGCAGATGGTACACGGATGAAAACATGGACCGGCTGCTGATGGAACGGCACCTGGCAAAAAAGGCCCGCCGCAGCGCAAAACATCATTTGAAAGGGCCTGCAAAACGGACGGAGGAGGATGACCGGCGATTTGCCGAGAGTTTTGAGAGAATGATTCAGGAGGCCATTGGTACCACGACTGAAGGACACGGAACGAACATGACGCGCTCAACAGACCCGATTTGGGGAGAATGAGCTGAAACGGAAATTGAAAAATGAGGATGAGAGCATCTGTGTGAAGGGACTGCACCCGGGTTTGCAGCAAGTATAAGTATAATCAACAGAGAACAGACAGGATGAAGGCAATGACAGAGAAAACATATCAGACCTCATGTGGGATCATCCATTACTGGGTCAACACGGAAGCTGAACGGAAAACACCGCAGTTGATCTTTCTTCCTGGCCTTACAGCGGACCATCGGCTGTTTGATAAGCAACTCGAATACTTCGAAGGAGCATATCCGGTATTCGTATGGGATGCGCCTGGACACGCCTCTTCCTGGCCGTTTGATTTGACCTTTACGCTGATGGATAAGGCAAGATGGCTGAATGAGATTCTGAGACGGGAAAACTTTGATCACCCGGTCATTGTCGGTCAGTCCATGGGAGGATATGTCGGACAGGCATATGCACAGCTGTTTCCAGACAGACTGTCTGGTTTCATTTCCATAGATTCAGCACCGCTTCAGCGGCAATATGTTACAGCGCCGGAGATATGGCTGCTGAAACGGATGGAACCGGTGTATCGTCACTATCCCTGGAAGTTACTGTTATCATCCGGAACAAAAGGTACTGCGACCTCTGAGTATGGAAAAGCGCTGATGCGAAACATCATGATGGTCTATGATGGTGATCAGGAGCGGTATGCGAAACTTTCCGGACATGGGTTTCGAATGCTGGCTGAGGCGATGGAGGCGGATCTTCCATATCCCATCTCCTGTCCGGCATTGCTGATTTGCGGAGAGAAAGACCGTGCCGGCTCAACCATCCGGTACAACAGGGTATGGCACGAAAAATCCGGGATTCCCCTTGAGTGGATCAAGAACGCCGGACACAACTCAAATACGGATCAGCCGGAAACGGTCAATGCTTTGATCCGGGGATTTGTGGAAACGATGTGAGGCGTGAGAGAGGAAAAGTATGATATCTGCGATCAGGTAAAACCGTTCCTGAGTCCTGGCAACGAGGCCCCGCATTCCATCTGAATGATTACACCGATTCAGCATACAACGGTCATGCGGGAATGTACACATACACAAAAGACGATTTCAATAGAAACGGCAGCCTTGTTTATTCCAAACGGCTGCCGTTTTCTGAATCAAAGGAGTTCTCTTGTTTTTCGTGCGAGGTAAAGAGGAAGATTTGTAATATCACCATCTTTTCTGTATCCGCGCTTTGAATACTGCAGAGCGTGCTCGGGATGTCTGTCCTTCACATATTTCTTGAAGGAGGGTGCGGATTTGTCTTCACCACCCCGTTTCGCTTCAAGCGAATCACCACGCTCCTGATAAACTGAATAAGATGTAACACATTTTTCTGGTTAATTCAAGGATCAATTTTCACATTTTTCGGAGTTTTTTTGAACAAAAAATCACATTTTTCTGAATTTTGACAAATAGATGGAAGCAATCTACCAAGAACTTGTTTGACCAGTAAATCTGCTTTGTTACGAAACGCGGATTTCCAATAAAGATCTGGTACAGAGCTCAGGATAAAAACAACAGCAGATAATATAAAAAAACCGCCTCGTGAACGAGGCGGGAATGTGGCTCGGTGAAAGATGGCGAGCTGCGACTTTTGAAGGCCTGAGAAGAGATATGGCGCCTTTCGGCTGCTCCGTCTACTCATTCAGCATTCCGCTTCTCAGGAACCAGGAGGGGGTGCAGCTCCAGGCATGACAGAAGCTGTTGACGACAGGAGAGCCATAGGGGGACTCATCCGGATTGTCCGGATTGAACAGCTCAAAGAAGGTATCGGCACCCTGAGCGACCATGGCTCCCCAATACTCCCTGATGACTTGCCGGGCTTGCTGCCTGTGGCCAACCTGGCACAGGGCCTCTGCATAGTGATGCATCATGTAGGGTGTGACCATGGGAAGCGCATCGGGGCAGGCAGAAACGGCATTAAGGCAGGCAGAGGCCATTTCGCCCTCTGCAATCCCCGAGAGGACGGCCCACACCTGGGATGCCCAGGAAATCTGGCGTGCAGCACCGCTTAAAAACAGATGCTGCTTGGAATCATACCAGTGACGAATCGCTGCTTCCTTGCGAAGGGCGATTTTTTCTTTTAGTGCCGGATCTGGTTTCATCTTAAGTGCTGCATTGGCGCAGTAGATCCAGATGGCCTGGGCACAAAACTGCTTGTTGAGCGGCAGTGCCCAGTCAACAAAGCACCAGCCTAGCACATCGGAATCCTGTATGAGGTGGGTACATGGATCAAACTGTGCATCTGCCAGCTCGAGCTGACGGAGAGCCAGCGGTAAAAGATCCTCCATGGTCTCCTGATCCCCCGAAGCCATTGCATACTGCCAAAGTGTCGGGATGAAAAACAGGGAATAATCAAACATGTAGGTATCGTCTGCCTCGACCTCGGGCTCAGTAAACAGGCAGGCGGGGATGCGGCCATCGGCATCCGATACGGCAGCAAACAGATACAGGCAGCGCTTCACCAGATCAAAATTCTGATAGGCCACACTGTTGGTCAGTGCCTGCAGCCGGAGATCACCCAGCCAAAGGCGACGATCCCGCTTTGGCCCATCCTCAAAAAAATCCTGCATGCAGCTGTGCAGCGTGCGAAGGGCAATGCGGTCAATGGCCGTATCCAGGGGATCGCCCGAAAGTGGTGCAATCCGCGACGAATCTGCGGAGGTGGTAGCATCAAGAACCGCATCCTCAATGACCAGCTGGTACTTGGAGGAGAGCGCCAGTATGTCAATTTTCACATAGCGGAAGGCATATCGACGGGGGAAGGAATATTGGGTGGGCAACACATCAATGTGAATCTGTTCCTGCTGAACCCAGCCCTTGCTGATCCACCCGTTATAGCCCTCAAGCGTTTCCCCCAGTTCCCGCTCATTTTCGCAGAATTTGACGGAAAGCCATGCGGGTGCATCCGGATGACTGCCCTGAGAGGAAAGCTTAAGCGTCAGATGGCCGACATAGTGATTGCCGAAATCCAGGATGACGCTGTCATTTTCCGTGAGTGCATGCCCGGGGAGACCGGAGACGGGTCGCACCGTTTCATGCTGCAGAGTCGGCTTCAGGCTGTGTGCAATACGCAGCCATTCCTTTTTTCTGTTTTCAAACATGCCTGCTCCTTAGTAGCGCAAGAATTCTTTTCCGCAGAAGGGATCCGTGGGGAATGTACCACGGAATGTGTCCCGGCCCATCAGCTTTTCGATCAGTGCATCCAGCGTTTCCGTGTTGTTGGAATAGCAGTTGATGTAGGTTTTGATCATGGGGACATCCAAAAGATGATAGGGGTTTGCCAGAGAACAGAACACGGTGGGCACCTCACAGACGAACCAGGGGACGTTGTTTCCGTGTCCCCAGAAGGTCGTGAAGTTGAGGCGGTTCGTTGTCTTGTTGCTGGCATTTTCGACATTGCCCAGATACAGGACGGCATCAAACCGGTCAGTAAAGGGGGCAACACCAAACTGGTAGGTTGCAAAGTCCTCCGGCTGATACAGCGTAACCTCAAAGCCCTCTGCGGTGAGCTTCTCTTTCATATAGGCAGCGATACGGGCCTCTGAGGGACAATTGCCAAGCACCTCCAGCAGAAGGCGCGGCGTTTTCTTGGGATTGAGGGGCAGGTTCTGCTCTGTATCCTTTACCAGAGTGATGGCCTCATCGGCCAGCTCGCGGGCCCAGGCGTGGTGCTGCGCACAGCCGATGCAAGCCATCTCGGCCTTCTCCGGCATGCGACGGGTGATCAGGCCAAGGGCGGCCTTCATCGCAAGGATGCGGGTAATTGCCTCGTCTACGCGCTCCCAGGTGAGCAGGCCACGGCGTATACCCTCGCGCATGAAGGATACATCCTCGGGCAGACTCTTGTTGAACAGGAACATATCTGCACCGGCCGCAATCGAGGTGGGCACGGCGTCCCGGCGCTTCATGGCACAGTTAAAGCCCACCATGGGGGTGGCATCTGTGATGATGAGCCCGTTGAAGCCGAGATGCTCCCGCAGGAGGCCGGTCATGAGTTCTCTTGAAAGGGTGGCAGGGACAGTGCCCTCAGGGAGGCCGGGATTCAGCTTATGCCGCCAGGCAGGCTGATCAATATGCCCCACCATCACGCTCATGGCGCCGTCCTCAATGAGACCACGATAGACCTTACCATAGGTGTTTTCCCACTCCTCGGTGGACGTGGTGTTGATGCTGACCAGAAGGTGCTGATCCACCTCATCGACACCGTCGCCGGGGAAATGCTTGATGGAAACGGCTACGTTGTTTTCATCCGCACCGCGCTTATAGGCCTTGCAGAACGCAAGCACCTTTTCCGGATCTTTTCCGTAGGAACGGACATTGATGATGGGATTGCGCCAGTTGAGGTCCAGATCGCTTACCGGGGCAAAGGCAAGGTTACAGCCGACGGCAGAAGCCTCCCGGCAGGAAACATAGCCCATACGGTAGGCATGCTCTGTATCCCCGGTAGCGCCGATGCCGAGCTGCTGCCCAAAAAAGGTCCCATCCTCAAGAAAACCGGTGGAGCCGAATTCAAGATTCGCGGCGGAGAGGAGCGGGATACGGCTCTCCGCCTGCATAAACCGGAGAGCTGCCCGAACCTCGCGGGAGGGACTGGTTTTAAACAGCAGTCCGCCGACATGGTAGCGAAGGAGCTCATAGCGCAGGTAGTTTTCATCTGAGGAATAGGAAATCGGACAGAAGAGCTGTCCGATTTTTTCATCCTCTGTCATGGAGGAAAGGGTATTCTCAACCCATTGGATCTGTTCATCTGTTAGGAAAAACGGCCGGGCTTTGAGATCAATTTTCATGCGTGATTCTCCTGCTTCCTGCGGAATTTGGAAAGGATGGCATATTCGTTGTTGAGATAGATGAGGAACAGCACCAGCAGCAGTGCCGATACGATGCTCTGCACGGAGGAGGCCGTGTCAAAGCGGGCATAGGCCAGGGAAATGAAGGCCATGGAGACGGCACCCAGCATGATGCCGATGCGCTTGTTGATGTACCGGCCGATCCATCCGCCGATGAACATCGGAAGGAAGGCGGTGAACATGATGCCGATGGAGCCGAAATTGAGGCTCATCTGCTGGGAACCGGTATTTGCAAGGCTGATGAAGCCGACAACCCCCATCAGTGCACCGCTGATCGCATAGCAGCCAAGGGCATTTTTAACCTCATGGATGCCGGTTTCGACGGCGATCTTCTGTCCGCTGAGCAATGCCCGGTAGTCAGCGCCAAAGCGGGTATAATCAAACAGCAGCACGACCAGCGCGACGGCGATTGCGGTCACGAGGATATAATTGCCGATCTTTGAAAAGCCAATGATGTCCGTGCGGGTCACCAGCGATACGCCCTTGCCGCCGGTGAAGGCAAAGGCACATCCCTCATAGAACAGGGTCATTCCAAGAGAGACGATGATGGGCGGAATGCGGGTGATGACATAGACACCGCCATGGAAGAGGCCGAGAAGCGCGGCGACGACAACGGCAATGAGCAGCGTGGGCCAGGGGCCAAATCCAAATTGCTGGGCCAGCGTGCCTGCTACTGTGGCAGAGAGCATGGATACTGCGCCGAGAGAAAAATCAAAGCGGCCGGAATCCAGATTGATGGAGAGGGCGAACGTGGTCAGGGTCACGTTGGCGACGGCTCTGAAAAAGAGCATCCAGCTGTCCGCATTGACAAACAGGCGGACATGCTTGGTCGACGCAATGATCTCAAGTATGAGAAATACAGCGCAGGGAATCAGGAGGCTGAGCAGAAGATTTTTGATCCAGGAAGGCTTTTTCATGGCGATCTCTCCTTTAGATTTAGTTACACGACGCTCCTTTTGCAGAGGCACCAGAGCACATGCCCCTGCAAAAAGAGCGCCGGGGGCGGCGGCAAGTCCGCCCCGGCAGAAAGAGGATTATTTCTTGAGTGCGACGATTTCATCAAAGGAATACTGAGCAACGAAAGCAGCAAAGTCCTCATAGCTGACGCCGGGGGCTGCAAACTGATCCAGGATATCCCTTGTGTAGGCCGGATCGGTGATGGAGGAATCCACAGCGCTGTACTGAGCGAACTGCTCGCTGTTGGTGGCGACCCAGTAGCCCTGGCCAAGCGCCAGTGCATTGCCATCGGCATCGCGAATCGGACTGCCGTTTATGGCGTTGTAGGTGGCGGCAAAGATGGGACCGACGGAGGCGGCAAACTTGCCGGCAACGTAGTCAAGGATGCCGTTTGCCATGGCATCGCCCATGGCGGGTGTGAAGCTGTCAACCGTTGCCAGCTTGACGCCGGAATCGGCAATGAAGCCGCCCAGGACATCGACGCCGCTGCCCACGGTGAGGATCACCTCAATGCCCTCGGTGCCCACCATCTGAGCGAGCTTTCCGAACCAGGCATCGTTAAAGTCATAGCCGCCTACATAGGCAGAGAGTTCAAGGTTTCCGATGGCACCGGTATCAATGCCGCCATCCGCGTAGATCTGACCGATGATGGCGCCCGGGTTGTCTGCTCCCTTATAATTGGCATTCTCGCCGCCCTTTTCTACCATGGCGTAGAGCATGCCGGCGGCACGATAGATGTGCATATCGACATAGTAGGGAACGCCGCCGCCGAACATACCGAACTTGGTTGCACCGTTGTCGATGTAATAGGAGGCCATGTCATAGCCAGCCTTGAATTCGATGTCCATGCTGGGTCCGATGGCACCTACATAGTACTCATAGTCCTTGTATTCCTCGTACTGCTCATCGGTCAGGGTGCCGGTGGCCACGGCATAATAGATGCCAGCCGCATCGCACTGATCAATCTGGGCGGGGCGGTCAAAGCTTGAGAAGGAGATGACCGCCTTGCAGTTGTTGACGATAAAGTTGTCGATGGCGCTCTTTTCACCAGCGGCATCCGTCAGTTCATCCGAATAGATGAATTCCACATCATAGGCCTTGGCGATGTATTCGGTGTAATAGGAACGGAAGGCCAGAGCTTCGGAGGAGGTGGCATCTGAAACTAGGACACCGATTTTTGTGCTGCCGGCGGCCAGTGTGGGAACGCAGGCAAGCATCAGCATGAGAGAGAGAATCAGAGAGAGGGTACGTTTAAGATTCTTCATTTTCGTTTCTCCTTTTTAAATATGTATCTTGTAACGCTTCCCGCGTTATCAGCGAGTGAGGAGCTTTGAGCGCTGGCTTCCAAGAGCGATGAACACGACCAGAAGGAAGATGGTGGCCTTGATCATCTGTCCGTAGCCGGAACCCAGGTTGAGCATGGACATGATCTGGCTTAGAAAGCCCATGGAGAAGGCGCCGACGACGGCTGAAAGGATTCGGCTGCGCGGGCCGCCGGAGACCGGCATTCCGCCAAAGACGATGGCGATGATGACGTCCATGCCGATGGAGGAGGCGGTATCCTTGTTGAGGGTCGGTGCATATACGATGGTGAGGAAGGCGCCAAGGCCGATGCTGACGGCGGAAATCAGGGAGGCGATGATCGCGAGCTTCTTTTCGTCGATGCACGACAGCCTGGCACATACGGGATTTCCGCCGATGAACTTTGCCTCGCGGCCCGTTGGCAGCAGGGTAAAGACGAACCAGCAGAGGGCGATGTAGGCGAGGAGCACGATCACCTTGAAGGGGATGTTGTCAAGAGGCCGCACATCACGGGCTTTGACCTTGATGGTATCCCCAGCGCCGTTCCAGCCGATCAGGATCAGCATGAAGGCGCTGAGCACGCTCATCATGGCCACCGTGGTGACAAAGATCGGGAGGTTGAAGACGGAGGCCAGAGAGGAGTTGATGAGTCCCACGGCGAGGGCGACGCCGACGCAGACCAGGAACATGACAAACAGGTTTCCTGTTGCGTTGTAGGCCATGGCACCAAGCAGAGCACTGACGCCCGTTGCGGCGCCCAGGCTGATGTCAAAGCTGCCCAGGGTGTAGATAAAGACCGCGCCGGTGGCCACCAGGGCGACCACAACGCTCTGGTTGATGATGGCCTTAAGGCCATAGGCGACGTTGGCATCCCGGACTGTGCCGACGATGTAATAGGCGGCAATCAGAACAAGGAGTCCTACGACGGAGGCAAAGGCCGGGATCCGCTCTTTTAATGTCTGCTTTCCCATGATGCTGCCTCCTTAAATCATATAGCGGATGATATCCGCTTCGTTCATTTCACCGCGCAGGAATTCCTTTTGCACGGCACCATCCTTCATCACCAGAAGCCGGTCACACATGCCGATGAGCTCGGCCATTTCCTCTGAGATGATCAGGATGGCCTTGCCCTCCTTTTTCATCTCGGTAATCAGCTGATACATGCTCTGCTTTACGCCGATGTCGACGCCGCGGGTGGGGCAGTCGAGAATCAGGACCCGGCTTCCGGCACCCAGCCACTTGCCAAAGACCACTTTCTGCTTATTGCCGCCGCTCATGGCACTCACGGGCTGCTCCATGTGCCGGCACTTGATGCTGAGAGCATCCACCTGCTTTTGCACATAGGCGGTTTCCCGCTTTTTGAAAATCAGACCGCCTTTTTCAATATGCCGAAGGCCGCCGATGGCGATATTGTCCCGGATGGAGGCCTGCTGACACAGAGACTCCGTATCACGCTCCTTGGAGACATAGCCGATGCCAAGCCGGGTGGCCTGTTTGGGATCGCTGTATGCCTTTCCTTCGGTTTCTACCGTACCCTGGGTCAGGGGTGTACTTCCAAACAGGGCCTTGCCCAGAGTATGCATGCCGCATTCACTGAGGCCGCCGATGCCAAGCACCTCGCCGGCGCGAAGGGTAAGGGAGATGTCCTTAAGACCGCTGCCTGAGAGGTGATCGGCCTTAAGCAGCACGGTTTCCTGCCAGGAAGGGGTATTGTCTGCCCGGTAGTAATCGCCCTGCATTTCCCGTCCGATCATGCTGGTTTTGATGGCGTCATCATCGTACGTCTCTCTTGTAAAGTGGGTGATGATCTTTCCATCCCGCAGGACGGTCAGGGTATCGCAGACCTGCTTGATTTCATCGAGATCATGGGAGATGAAGATGACGGCCTTCCCTTCCTTTTTGAGGCTGTTCATGAGCTGATACAGCAGCTCCCGGCCTTTCTGGGAAAGGGCGGTGGTGGTCTCGTCGACCACCAGGATCTCCGGTTTTTTCACCATGACCTTTGCGACCTCCACCAGCTTGCGCTCCTGCAGGTCCAGCATGGCGGTGGGGGTATTCGGCTCGATATGATCGGCATGGATCACATCCAGTGCCCTGCGGGCTTCCTTCTCCATGGCTCTGCGGCTGATGAGCCCAAGCTTATTGCGAAACCGGCTGGATTCACCCAGAAACAGGTTTTCGGCCACACTGATTCCGGGAATGGTTCCCGTTTCCTGGACGATCATGCCAATGCCGTGTTCCAGTGCATCAATCATGGAGAGCGGATGCCAGGGATTTCCGTGGAAGGTTACCTCGCCTGCATCCGCTTTCTGTATTCCTGCCAGGATGGAGGTCAGTGTGGATTTTCCGCTGCCGTTTTCTCCGATCAGGCCGCGAATTTCTCCGGGATACACGTCAATGTCCACCTGGCGCAGTGCAATGGTTGCGCCAAAGCTCTTGTCCATGCCCCGTACGGTTAAAATAGGTTCCATGCGGTCACCTCTTCTGCCAACAATTTGCTGTGAGTACATTATATGAGGTCAAGGCCAAAAGGTATGGCCTTGTTTATGCGCAAGGTTTTTAAGCCCTGAACAATGGCTAACTCACATAGCCAGGCCCTCATAGAGGCTGCGTTTTCTTGTATTTATTAAGCTCTCATCGGGATGACGGAAAAT
>JAFUZM010000096.1 GCA_017476605.1 Clostridia bacterium | reverse complement strand
TCACCAGTTACGTTGTAAATGGTGTACACGCCGGTCTGCTCGGGGACCTTGAATGCGATCTGGGTTGCACCGGTCAGGGCATCTGCAGCCAGCAGGGAGATCGGGGCAACCTCAATGCTGAGGGTCTCGAACTTGCCTTCATAGCCGCTCTCGGTAACAAAGTCAAGGGTCAGACGATGACTTCCTTCTTCGCCTGCATCAATAGCAGCTTCGATTTCAACATACTCATCGGCTGCAATGCCGGTTTCACCGGCAAAGTTTTCGCTGACCTCACCAGTCACATTGTCGGTCAGAGTCAGACTTACGACTTTCTCACCGGTTACATTGTAAATGGTGTAGGTGCCAATCTGTGCATCCGACTCAGCAAGAGAGAAGGCAGCGCAGGAAAGCGTGAAAACGAGTGCCAGAAGAAACGCGAGGATCTTCGTAGTTTTCATGGGTGTGTTCCTCCTTATTTTGTATACAGCTTTGACTGCATGAGGGAAATATACAAAAATCGGGGAATTTAGTCAATAGATAAATCGAAAAAATACTTGATTATTTTATACTTTCAATACTTATATAAAATAATAATGATGTTTCATAAAATTGAATGTTTATGGAATGTGCATCCAGACATGAATGATCAAAGGATACGCATGTGAAATTCTTTTCAAAATCTCCTCGGGGCTTGAAAAAGGATTTTCGAGTTTGTTAAAATGATGGAAAGTACTGGCAGAGTTTTTTACTGTCATTGATGAGGTTGAATATGGCTTATCAGGCATTATATAGACGGTTTCGTCCTGCAAAATTTGAGGATTTCGTGGGACAGGAAGCAATTATCCGAACCCTTCAGAGTCAGGTAATGAGTGGACGGATTGCACATGCATACCTGTTCTGCGGAACACGCGGAACAGGCAAAACATCGGCAGCAAAGGTGTTTGCGCGGGCGATCAACTGCGAAACACCGGAAAATGGCGAGCCCTGCGGAACATGTCCGACCTGCAAGGCGCTAATGGATGACAGTACGCTGGATATACTTGAAATTGACGCGGCGAGCAACAATGGTGTCGAGGAAATCCGGGATCTCAGGGACAAGGTAAAGTATCCGCCGGCCATTGGACGATATCGTGTATACATCATTGATGAGGTGCATATGCTGTCCACAGGCGCATTTAACGCACTGCTCAAAACACTCGAGGAACCACCGGAACATGCAAAATTCATTCTGGCGACCACAGAGCCGCAAAAGCTTCCGGCAACCATCCTGTCAAGATGTCAGCGGTTTGATTTCGGACGGATTCCACTTTCCAAAATTGCTGCACGGATTGAACAGATCCTGACGCAGGAAGGTGTTCAGTTTGAATCCCCGGCAATCGAACGAATCGCACGTGCTGCCGAGGGTGGCATGCGGGATGCATGGTCCATTACGGATATGTGCCTCGGATATGCGATTGAAAGTGAGCATGGACTGACCGATACACTGGTTCGCGAGGTGCTGGGTTCTTCAGATCGGAACACGCTATTTGAGTTTGCGGATGCGATTATTGATGGAAACAGTGCTGAGGTGATCCGGAGAATTGATGCGGTCATGCGGAGCGGGAAGGAAATCCAGGTCTTTGCAAAGGATGTGACCGGGCATTTCCGCTCTCTCCTTATGACACTGGTCTGTGGGCGGGAGGCCTGTGCACAGGTGCTTGAGGTGACGACGGAAGATGCTGAGGCATATGCCACGCAGGCGGAACGGAGTACGGAGCTTCGTCTGATGCGTATACTCAATCTGTTTATATCGGCAGAAAGCGATATGCGCTGGTCCTCACAGCCACGGTTTACCGTGGAGAGTGCAGCTCTTCGCGCGTGTCTCCCGGAGCAGAGCATGAATGCGGAGGCCCTGGTTGAACGTCTGGATGAACTGGAAAAGAAGATTGCCTCGGGGACCATTCAGGTAAAGGCGATACGGGGTGCTGCGGCAAAGAGCGCAGATGCGGCAAATGCGGGAGCGGAGGAGGAACCAGAGGCAAGACCGCAGCCGGTTGTTCCGGCAACAGTGGAGGGCATATATAAGGCTGCACTGCAGGAAATTCGCAAAACGATGCCTATGCTCTACGGTCTTCTCAATCCGGGACGCCTGGCAAAGGAGGAAGATGGCCGTTATACCGTTGTCTTCAATGCCCGTACAGGAGGCATAAACGTCAATATGCTGAACACAGAGGAGCGCAGTACACAGGTGGCAACAGCGCTGAGCGTGGCAGCGGGCCGCCCATGTACATTCCGTGCGGCGCTTGAGGGGACGGTAGAGGAAACGGATAAAAAAATCCTGGATCAGCAGGCCCAGGCAAAAAAACAGGCTAAAGAAAATCTTGACAAGATTTTTGATGTATTCGGAAGGGAAAATGTGCGGGTGTCGGATAACGTTTGAACCTGCGATGGCCGAAAGAGAAAGAGCTGGGATCGAGGCCAGAAGGCCCGCAGCATCTGTAGTCCGGTTTGTGCCAAGGCCCGTCATTCATCTTTCCTCCTTTTCCGGAAGGAAGATGAATGACGGGCCTTGTTGTGTGTAGCGTCTGTATTTCGGGTATCTGTCTTGTTATTGTGCCTCAGGCATCGAACAGATCATCCAGCGTAATGATCTTGGCGATTCTCTCAGAATATGCAACTTCCGCAAGACCTTCGGCGGTGATTAATACAATTCGAAGCGCTTGTTTTGTCTTGGATTCTTCCTTGAACACGTATAATTTGTTCAGAAGGGCATGCTCATATTCTGCGGTGATTCGATATGGGGAATCGGTATATTTTACCTCACAAATGTTGGTAATCTGATCTGCTCTTTCCAGCACCAGGTCGATTTGTGCGCCTCCCTGTTTTCGCGCGCTAACCCATGGAAAAGCATTTACCTCTATGCCGGAAATGCCCAGAGCTTTCTGAATCTCAGAAATGTGATACAAACAGAGATTTTCAAATGCATGTCCTCTCCAATTTAAATATGAACCACTATTCTGAGTAAAGCTATAAAAGCTTTGACTATGATATATTCCATCCGAGGAAAGGAACTGGTAGTGAAACAATAAAAACGGATCGACCAGTCGAAGTCTGAAGGGATGATTCTTCTTATATTTCTGACGGTATTCTAAAATGTAGCCACACTTTTCAAGGTCGGCAACCGCCCGGGAAAAGGTGCCGTCTGCAATCTGCAGCATTTGTCTGCAGTTCTCTTTTTCAAGCCCAGATTCATGATGTGACAACAGCTCAAGAATTCTTGAATAAACATCGTTCTTTTTGAGTGTCGCTTCCAATAAACGTTTTGATTCATTTCGTAGCAGGGCGTTTTTCTGGAAACACAGGGTATCAATATTCCAGATCAGACTTTCATTTCGATTCAGCAAATCAAAGAAAAAAGGAAGGCCACCAAATACCATCTGGCATTCGGCAATCTGCTTTCGTGACCAGTCAAAGTCTCTGTCTTTGAAAAACAGCTCGGATTCCCGCAGTGTAAAGGGAAGCAGAGAAATTTTGCATGTCACGCGGTCATATAGTGTACCGGTATTCTCAATGATGTTTCCGATAATCCAAGAGGTTGACGAACCGCAGATGATCATCAGGATGTTTCCAGCCGAACTCCCAAACCGGTTCCAAAACTCCCCAAACGCCATAAGAAAATCGGAACGCGGAGTGGCAAACAAGGGGAATTCGTCGAGAAAAATCACTTTTTTCTTCCAGGGTGAGACTGTTATTTGGTCAGATTGCAGGGTTTTTTCGAGCCGGGCAAACGCTTCAAACCAATTGGCTGGCTGAGCTTTGGATGTGTCACCATAGGCTTTGAGACGCTCATGAAAGTATTTTAGCTGATCTTTGGTTTTTCCTGACTCCACACCTGTAGCTCGAAAGGCGAACATGTTCGCAAACGTTTGTTCAATCAGAAAGGTTTTTCCAACGCGCCTTCGTCCATACACACAGACTAATTCTGATTTTTTGGTCTGCGCGCAGTATTCGAGCATTTCTCTTTCCTTTTTTCTGCCAATGATCTTCATCCGCATACCTCCTGTATTAGAAAGTGATGATCAGGCCCAGCAAGATAGAAGCCAAGATGATTATCGTAGAGCTGTGATAACCATTGCCTTGAACGCTACTTTCAAAAGGATTATATCATAATCTCCAAATAAAAGCAAAAAATGCTCTTTAATTGGAGAAAATTAAACAATTCAATCAATTTTCTCCAATTAAAGAGCAAAAACAAATTTTAAATAAATTAAACATTACAGTATGAGGCTCATAGAGAGAGGATAATAAATGATTCTCCCGCACAAACCACCTTTTCTAGAACACGATATGCCACTTGTAGCGGTTGATTAATCGCCGACATACTACATATTGTGTTTGGTTTGTCAGAAAATACTTTATGCGGTCAAATCATAAATGACTCTTGCATATAGTCCGATTATTGAAAAAATCTGAGTTCTAATGATATCATGTGTTTTACGGCAGATACCGAGTTTCTCTTTCGCTTGAGTTTTGATTTCTTCAATTTCATAGTCATTTAGGTCCTTATGTATACAACAACTCCTCCAGCATATGGATTTCATCAATTGCGGAACGTATTAAGCTGACCTTTTCAAGCGTTGATTCATCATGAATGTTTCCCATAAAGCTTAGCGTATCAACGGATACAGATTCGCTTGGGATGGTAAGTAATTCATCTGCACTTGTGCCAATTATAGAAGCAATCTTTGACAGTTCGTTTACATTAATACATTCACTACCTTTTATAATTTTATTCATGACTTGTTTAGAAATGCCCAGTATGTCTGCAAGTTGTTGCTGTGTGAGTCCTTTCATGTCCAGATGCTTTTGAATATTTGCTCCGACCTGTGCAAAATTAGTTGCGTACATGATCGTTTCCTCCTGTCTCTTTCTGCTTAATCAGTATGACTCTTCCGGAACAGTCGGTCAACGTTTTGTTGACCGACTTGTTCAAGATTCATTATATTGTTGACTTGGCTGCTGAAATGTCACAAAGACTTGCTTTCTTTCATTTAGCAGTGTTCTTTTACTGGGTTAGTATAAACGGCTCGGATGTAAGACTATTTACATCCGAGCCGTTCTTGATTTCAGTGATTCTGTCGTCGGGCTGATTTGTGATTATTCAGCCTGACAGGCAATGCGTTTCGTGTTTCTGCTGTATGAACAATGCATAGATGGAATTATGTGGCGCTTTGCATGTCCTCTTCCAATCAGCCGATGATGGCCTTGTGGAAGACTTTCTTGCCCTTGCGAATCTTGACGCCATTAGCGAGACTGTCCTTGGAAATGAGCGTATCAAAGGATGGAATGCGCTCGCCGTCTACGCTGACACCGCCCTGCTCAACCAGACGACGGATTTCGCCGCGGCTCTTCGCCATACCGCACTGGATCATGAGATCGACAATGGAAAGACCCTCAGCGGGAATATCGGTATCACTCAGTGTGGTTGTCGGCATGTTGCTGTCATCGCCGCCGCCGGCAAACAGAGCACGGGAGGCTTCTTTTGCCTTATCCGCTTCTTCCTTGCCGTGAACAAGTGCGGTCAGTTCATAGGCAAGGATATCCTTCTTCTCGTTGATGCGGCTGTCATCCCAATGTTCCATTTCCTCGATTTCCTCGAGAGAGACGAACGTGAGCATGCGGATGCATTTCATGACATCGGCATCATTGACGTTGCGCCAGTACTGATAGAACTCAAAGGGGCTTGTCTTGTTGGGATCCAGCCATACAGCGCCCTTTGCAGTTTTGCCCATCTTTTTGCCTTCGCTGTTCATGAGAAGGGTGATGGTCATGGCATAGGCATCATCTCCGGTCTTCTTGCGAATCAGCTCGGTACCGGCCAGCATGTTGGACCACTGATCATCACCGCCAAACTGCATATTGCAGCCATATTCCGTATGCAGATGAAGGAAGTCATAGGCCTGCATGATCATGTAGTTGAATTCAAGGAAGCTGAGGCCGCGCTCCATACGCTGCTTGTAACATTCGGCGCGCAGCATGTTGTTGACGGAGAAATGCGCGCCAACCTCACGCAGCAGGGTGACATAATTGAGTGAGAGGAGCCAGTCGGCATTGTTGACAATGATCGCTTTGTCATCGCCAAATTCGATGAACCGCTCCATCTGCTTTTTGAAGCACTCACAGTTGTGCTGAATGGTCTCAGGCGTCATCATGGAGCGCATATCGGTCCGGCCGGATGGATCTCCAATGTATCCGGTACCGCCGCCCAGAAGGACAACAGGACGGTTGCCTGCCATCTGAAGGCGTTTCATAAGGCAGAGTGCCATGAAGTGACCGACATGCAGTGAATCTGCAGTCGGATCAAATCCGATATAGAAACGCGCACCGCCGTTGTTGATCAGTTCACGTATTTCAGGTTCATCTGTGACCTGCGCGATCAGGCCGCGCTTTTGCAATTCTTCATAGATTTGCATGTGTGTTCATCCTTTCTCTGTATTTGCGTGACGCAGGAAGAGATAGAAAAAGCCTCTGTCCCATAGGGACAGAGGACGAATCTATCGTGGTACCACCTCTGGTTCAGATGCAAATGCATCCCTCCAGCATGCTGTAACGGGCACTCCCGTCATCGCCTACTTGGCATTCGCCGTTCGGGATGCTGCTCCGGAATGTATTCAATCTGTGTCTCTGCATCCTCGCACCAGCCGGATGCTCTCTTGAAGAGGTGGACAGACTTACTTGTTTCCTTCGTCGCGATGTGTCGGTATTCTAACATAAGTTATTTCAAAAGTGAAGAGCGATTTTGCATTCACCCGCCGAAGCCAGTATAAAAATGCAGAAAACAGAGGCGACCACGGGCATTGCTCGTTACTGCGCAATAAAAGGGACCAGTCACGCATCTCATGACGGCCTGACCGTTTGCACGCCGCATATTGGCTGCTCTGCCAGGATTTATCATGAAAAAGATCACGCTGTTTCAAGCGGCACCATCCATATCATGCTGAACACATCATTATCTGTTTTATAGGAGACGCTTCCCTGGTGTTCCCGAATGATGCGTTCAATGTTCATAAGGCCATATCCGTGAGGAC
>JAFUZM010000095.1 GCA_017476605.1 Clostridia bacterium | reverse complement strand
TGTGAATTTTAAAGCGAATTTTACTAATAACTCTTTTCCATAATATGATGAAGCAGTCTCGAATCAAGGCGCACACCCATTGGGAACAGGCAAATGTAATAATTCACATGCTGTTAGTTGATTCCCAACAAACGGAGTAATCATTAACTTTGACTGGTTAGGGAATTCATAGCACTTTATTTTTCTCATTTCGTCAAGCAATTGCAATGTTGACCGAAAAGCTTTTCTCATTGGAATGCTGCTTTTCCATTTGTATCGAAGCATATCGTACATAATGCGACCAACAAATTGAATGAATGACGCGCCTAAGGCTGCTTTCTCTGAAGAGTTTCTCTCTCTATCACAGCTGAGTTGCGTTTTCCACGCCTCGTGATCTTTTTCTTGTTCATCGCGAATCCCGTAATGTAACATTGCCTGCACTGCGTCCAAGTCCTGACCTAGCGTTATGATTGCACGAAATCCTGCTGTTTTCTTGGTTTCAATGAGTGCCGCATCATTTCTCTTGTATCCAATCAAAACGTATTTAGTTACGTACTTTGGTTTGCGACCGCGTTTTTTAGGCTCATCTTTCATAGCCTTCAATATTTCAGGGCATTCTTCAATTGGCACCTTGATAGGTTGCCATTCCAATTCAAATAAATTGTATTGATCTTCAATGGCTTTCTTATGCAAATCGTAGTAACTGTCATGTTTCTGGATAGCTTTTTCTAGTTCTTCTCTTTGAGGATTCTTCCCTAAATCCAATGCTTTGAGCGTTCTTGCACGTCCCTCAGGATCGAAATACAGATTGAGTTTCAGACGATCTGCCATTTTTTGGGTTTTGTCATCGTTTTTTGCACTGTACGCTATATCAAACTGCCTGACGTACAAATCCAGCTCTTCCGAATAAGTAAAGCCATCTGGAATAAAACTGAAATTTCCTAACTTCTTGATTTCTCCAAGCGCAAAGCCGGTGTTTACTTTCATGCAGGCAATGATTCGAATATCGTTAAGAATGTATTTCTTCAGATTTTTCAATGTGGCATATGCCCGGTCCATGATCAGAACGTAGTTGTTCAGTTTCATTTCTTTTAGATCTGCAATAATAATATCTACACTCCTGCTATCATTCATATTCCCTTGCAGTGTTGTTGTATATACTGGAATGTGTTGTTTCATTGAATATACGGTTACTTCTAATGTAACAGGTAAATGCAGACCTTCTTTATTCATCCCCCACGCAACATTGATTAGCTTTCCATTGAAAGATGTCTTTGTAGACGAATCAACAGCCAGTACTTCTTCATTCTGTACCCTAAGTGCTCGGCACTGAAACAGATCCATTTTATGTTGATACGTAATAGATTTCTCAAGTTCCGTGATAACTGGCGGTGACAAAGTCCTTGTGGAAGGGTATTTTTCCAGTTCCTGCCAATCTTCAAGCCTGTCAACGTTGTAGCTTGTTAAGCATAGGAACATACTGACACTCATGATGTCGTCAACGATAACCTGATTGTTGAAAAAGACAGTCATTAAGTCTTCGCGAAGGCCTGCCTCCTCTGCAATTCTCTCCAGAAGCCAGATTCCGCCATAAAACCGACTGCTTTGGACTAAAGATATAGTTTGCTCAACTTCCATTACAGCATCTTCTACTGGAGCAGGTGCGGGTATTTGAGCTTCTTTAATCTTGGAAATATCCCAATCATCTGGGAAAATAAACTTGGCTTGTTCATCAGGGCCTAAATAGAGAAATCGCGCCAAGGGAAAGAACCTGTTGTTTTCATCCAATTTCCCCCAATCAAAGTATTTACGCCTTCTTACGCCGTTCTCATCTGTAATCTCTCGTTGTGTACTTGCATATGTGTATGTTCCAACTTTATGCGGCTTCATTCGATACCCTGTATGCGGATCACGTGGTCTAGCCATTGATAGTTTCCCTCCGCCTTAGTAATTAGTAAAATTTTACACAAATATAAGACAAGAGTCAACTACCGAAGTTGGTTTCAATGCAAAAAATCTCAAAAATTCCGTTTTCGGGGTCCTTTTTATGTCAAACGAAGGCAAAATCGGCATTAGAATTTCATTTTTGGTAAGCTACGTTTTTTCTAATTACCGCACTCTGTATAGCCAATTCCCTTGATATTCATGGAGATTGATGACAGTTATTAGTAAAAATCCTCTTAAAAATCACAACAATATGGCAACATGAAAAACAAATAGCATTCCGATGTTCACTGGACATGAGGCGCAGTTTAGCAGCCAAAATTCGCATAGCTAACGGACAGATTAGTAGATTGCATCCAGAGGCATCCCTTTGGGATTGATATTGAGGCCTCTTGACGGAGTGGTTCCAGGCAACTGTGGCCATGTCCAATCACTCCTGCATCGTTCTCTGGGCTGGCTTGCCCGCCAGACTACAACCTCGTCCTTCTCCATGGTCAACTCTCTGCAGGGATGCATCCGTATTTCATGCGAATCCGATTTTCGGGAGCCATGGTGATTCTGTCTGTTTTCGATGCAGTTGCTGTCTGAGCGAGATTGGAATGCTTGTCCGTCAGCATTGGATTACATGCTTGAGCAGTATAAAAACAGGCTTTCTGACAATTTTAGAGGTAGTTGGTTGACAAATTGTATTGCCACTAATGATTGGTCACTCCGTCTTTGCGGGCTTTGAAATTGCAAACTCAAAAGCAAAATTGGCAAAAACTGTTCAATTATACCTTAGGGGTCATAGAACTACCCCTTTTGACCTCAGGATCGTCTAATATCAAGGCCTGTTCGGATGAAGGCTGGATCGTTTCATCAGATACGCGATCTCGAAACTTGATTACAAAGCTGTTGTTTTGTTGGACATCTCAATTCTGATTGACAGAAAGATTATGATTTATTCTCTTTATTCTCAAATTCTGCCATGCGCACTTTGAGTAAAGCTGGATCGTATATCAATTCTTTTACTTCTTCTGTTCTTCCGTTTTCATACAAATATCTGAAAAAAATCAATTCATTATTAACTTTTGTGTTTTTCCCATCATTAAAGCCCTGATTATAGCCTTTCTCCAAGATAACATCTGCTTCTGTTCTGGCAATTGCACCACTCATGATTTCGTCAACCTCCTTTTTAAGATTCCTGTACCGAACCACCAAACGGTCAGAGACTCGCTTGAGCAAAGACTGTATCGTCATTTTCTGATAAGCATCGATTTTCTGCTGTTTCATTAGCCTTTCAAGTCTCTTATTGATATCGCTAAGTGCTTTATTGAGTTCTTTTCGCTTTTCAGCACTCTCTTCCATTTCGTCAAACTCATTTACAAACCGAAACAGATAAAATGGAAGAAGAATCAACAGCTTTTTCTTAAACAATTGGTCAACTGAATAGTCCTTAATCTGCAATGTTGGAACACTATATGACATCTCGTCACCGTTGGGCCCACGGTATGTGATTTTCATCACTTGTGGTATTCTCTTGTTTGGATGAAGGAAGATTACAGCAGAGTTAGGAATGTTCAGTATCACCCCGTCATCTGTGATCTCTGCAGTTTCAATGGCCACGGATGCTCCATATTCCGCGATACGAAATACGATGGTTTTGTCATACCATGTTTCGCACTCGAACATGTAAACCTTCTTTATTAGCTGACCAATCGACTCCGTCAGTTCAATGACCATATCCGATTCTCTGTGGTCAAGAGATTGATCTGTTCTCTGGAGTACATGCTTATTGTTCCGCAATGTAACTTCAGCTTTTTCTGTGAATTTCTCCCCAAAAGCCTCGTTCACCAAAGGAGCAATATATTCCTTTAACTTGGTTACCATCGCGCCCAGAGCCGAATCATATGTCTGTTCATTTGTCAGCTTCTTATCCGCCTCATTCAACTCAGATATTTTCAGCTTTGCCAATTATCCCGTCTCCCTCTTCATTTTGCTTCCCAGTTTCAAAACACCTGCTTTACTAAAGTATGGATTTTTTTTGGCATTTTGTCAATGAAGTTGCTCATTTTTTTGTTTCAGCCCCATTATCTTTTCACTCATATGCGTTACGCTATTCAAAGAAAGGTCAACATATGGAACACGGTGGCAATGTTTGGGCAGGTCCTTCTCCAAAGGCCTGGCTGGACTTTTCCTCAAACCTTCGTCCTGATGGAATCCCGGACTGGGTCCGGGAAATTCTTTTGAGTGCCATTCCATTTTCCCGGTATTATCCAGATCCGTTAATGAGAGCTGCCCGAGATGGGCTTGCACAATATGCCCAGGTTTCACCGGACTGCATCCTGCCTACTGCAGGCGGTACCAGCGCCATTGACCTTGTCATGCGCCTGTTTTCGGGACGCTCACTCTTCCTTCCACCTCACAGCTTCTCGGAATATGAAACCCGGGCCTTGACCAATGGCCTTATCGTCAGATCCCCCGACAGTATGGAGATTAAGGATGGCTTGCTTTCGTACATTCCGGGCAACCTTGCTCCCGGGGATCTTATGCTGCTTTGCAATCCTCATAATCCCACCGGAGACGTCATAGACAGGGATACTGTTTTGCAGCTTCACAAACACTTGTCTCATTTGGACACCCGCCTCATTGTGGATGAGGCATTTATTGACTTCTGCCCGGAAAACAGTGTCCGCAGCGAGGTTTCGGATTCTCTCATCGTCGTCGGTTCCCTCACAAAAACCCTCTGTATTCCTGGTATCCGTCTTGGCTATATTTGCGCAGCCCCTTCCATGATTGAGGCACTTTCAAAGCTGCAGCTGACCTGGGAGGTCAGCATCCCTGCCCAGTTTATCGCCATGCACGCGGGCGACCATCTCGCTCAGATTGAGGCAGATCGGCAAAAAAATGACCTGAGACGAGAGCAGCTCGTAAAGCTATTGCGTCCCTTCTGTGAGATTCGGCCCTCCCACGCAAATTTCCTTCTTTGTGATTTCCATCGGGATACAACGGATCTTAAGGCAAAGCTTAAGGCAAAACAGATTCTGGTGAGAAGCTGTACCTCTTTCGGTTTGTCCACCGCCATGCTTCGCATTGCCGTCCGCACAGAAGCGGAAAATGAGCGCCTTGCAATGGCAATTGCGGACTGTCTATGCCAATGAACAGGAGTTTTTGTATGTACCTGAGGCTCTCCTTCCTTTCGCTTCTTCTTGGCTTTCTGCTTGACTGCTGTCTGGGAGATCCCGCCTGGCTTTATCATCCCGTTCGGCTGATCGGGGCATTCATCTCAAAGATGGAGACCTTCCTGAGGCATCGCGGAAATCTCCGAAGAAATGCTGTCTGGCTCACGCTCTCAACGGTTTCCCTCACCATGCTCGTCGTTTCGATTCTTCTGTTTGTCCTCTCACGCCTTGGAACCATCCCACTCCTCATTGGCATGAGTCTCCTTGACTGGATGGGCATTGCCGCCCGTTCCATGATCACAGAGGCAAAGGGCGTAAAGCATGCCCTATCCATAAGCCTTGATTCTGCCAGGACTCAGGTGGCACGCATCGTTGGTCGGGATACACAGTGTCTTAGCCGGGAGGAGATCATCTGTGCAACCGTTGAAACCGTTGCCGAAAACACTACAGATGGCGTCATCTCCCCCATGCTCTATGCACTGCTCGGGCCCGTCGCCCTCTGGGGCTTTAAAGCAGCCTCCACTCTTGACTCCATGGTCGGCTATCTCGACGACCATTACCGGGACATCGGATGGTTCAGCGCACGACTTGACGATGTTCTCAACTTTATCCCTGCCCGCCTGACCGCACTTCTTATGATCTGCGCGTCAGCAGTGGCCGGGCTGGATTTCAAAAACGCCGCACGGATTGTCTCCCGGGATCATGCAAATCATCTGAGTCCCAACTGCGCCTGGAGTGAGGCCGCCGCAGCCGGGGCCCTCCACATTCAGTTAGGCGGAACACATACCTACTTTGGCAAGCCCATCGAAAAGCCCACAATCGGGGACCCGGACCGGGCACCTGCCAGTACGGATATCACCGCATCATGTATCCTCCTTTACCTCTCTGCCATCTGCCTTCTCCTCATCTTAACACTCATTGAGGTGATCCTCCTATGACATATACCCTCCATGTCCCGGATACAAAAGCCGCTGCTCTGGCCAAAAAGCGCCTGGATTCCCTTGCCATGCCCCGGCATTCTCTCGGGCAGTTTGAACAGCTTCTCATAAAGATTGCCGCCATTCAGGGAACCCCGGACATCTCCCTTACTCCTCGCTCCGTCCTCATTTTCTGCGGAGATCACGGCGTGGTTGAGGAAAATGTCACGCAGTGTTCAAGTGATGTCACCCACACCGTTGCCCTCTCCATCGCCCAGGGGGAATCCACGATCAATGTTATGGCCAGGGCTGCCCACGCCGATGTCCATGTCATCGACATGGGCATGACTCAGCCGGCACCTCCACCGGTCATTGACCGGCGGCAAAATTCCGGTACAAAGAACTTTACAAAAGCTCCGGCCATGACCCGGGCTGAGGCTGAGGCGTCCATTGAGTGTGGCATTGATCTGGTACTTGAGCGCGCTAAGACAGACCGGATCCTTTCCATCGGGGAAATGGGCATCGGAAATACCACCTCCGCCTCAGCGCTCACGGCGGTCCTCCTTGGAAAGCCTGTCCGAGAAGTGACAGGTTACGGATCCGGCCTTTCTGAGGATGGCCTCAAAAGAAAAATAGAGGTCATCCAAAAGGCCATTCAGTTGCATCATCCGGATCCGGGGGATCCCATCGGTGTCCTCGCCGCCCTCGGCGGCTTTGAAATTGCCGGCATGGTCGGTGCCTGCATCGGCGCTGCTGTTGCATGCATCCCGGTGATCATCGACGGCATGATCGCCTCTGCTGCCGCCCTCACTGCCCTCCGCATTGAACCGGACATCCGGCCGTTTCTTCTCCCCTCCCATATGAGCGCCGCACCGGCAGCGCCTGCCATCATGGACGCCATGGGCTTTTCGCCCATTATCCACGCAGGGATGCACCTGGGAGAGGGAACCGGTGCTGTTCTGCTCTTTCCTCTCCTTGATATGGTCAAATGCGTCTACGATTCCTCTCATACCTTTGATAGTCTCCACATGGATCCCTATCCCTTTTTCGGAGGAAACACATGATTATGCTGATCACCGGCGGCAGCGGCTGCGGAAAATCCTCCTTCGCGGAGCAGATGCTCAGCCTGTATCCCGGAGAGCGCTGTTATATTGCCACCATGCAGGTAGCCGATGCAGAATCCGAAAAACGGGTGCAGCGTCACCGGGCACAACGGTCGCATCTCAATATGATCACCCTGGAATGCCCCCGAAACATCGGAAGCTGCCAAATTCCAAAAGACGGTACGGTGCTACTTGAGGATCTTCCCAATCTGCTTGCAAACGAGATGTTCGGCGGCGGGCATCCGGAGCATATCCTTTCGGATATCCAAAAGCTGGCAAACCGTTCCCGGCATCTTTTTATCGTCACAAATGACGTATTCTCAGACGGAATCACATATTCCGAGGAGACCATGCTCTATATGAAGACGCTCAGTCGGCTCGATGCAGATATCGCCGAGATGGCTGACGTCGCTGTCGAACTGGTCTATTCCATTCCCATCGTTTTAAAGGGAACTCTTAAAGAACAGACCATATGCAGGAAGGAATTTGTCAGATGACGAGCACTGACAAACGTCACTACGCCGAAAGACCAAGCTGCTCGTCAAAGGAGGAAAACAAATGAATCTGGCTCCGCTCATCATCGCCTTTGCCACATATTCCCGCATCCCTGTCCCGATGGTTCAATGGAGCGATGAAAACAGGCACAATGCGCTTCTTTACTTTCCCCTGATTGGCCTCGTCATTGGCGCCCTTCTTTTCCTTTGGCTTCGCATTGCCCGTTTCGCCCATCTGAATCCGTTTCTCACAGGCGCCATTGGCATGATGATCCCGCTCCTTGTGACCGGTGGCATCCATATGGATGGATTCATGGATACCTGTGATGCCATCTCCTCCTGGCAGTCAAAGGAAAAGCGCCTTAATATCCTCAAGGATCCTCATATCGGTGCTTTTGCCGGCATGTGGGGATCTGCCTATCTCATCCTGTTTGCCGCACTCCTCAGTGCCATCCCGGATAAAGGCATTTTGCCGGCAGCACTCAGCTTCCTCATTTCCCGGTCGCTGAGCGCCATTTTCTCGGTTTCCATGAAAAAGGCACGTCCAAATGGCACCCTGGCTGCCATCAGCGGCGGGGATGTGCGCCTTACGCAATGGATCTGCGCACTTAATATCGGCATCGCACTGATGATCATCACCTGCCTGGCACCCTTTGTCAGTCTCCTGATGCTCCTCCTGCTCATTCCCTTTTCGCTTCTTTTTATCCGCATGTGTCACACAAAATTCGGCGGAATCACAGGCGATCTCGCCGGATATTTTCTCTCGGTTGCAGAGCTCCTGATGATGGTCTCCTCTGCATTTGGAGGTATGCTATGAAACTCTACATTGGCGGTGCTTATCAGGGGCAGGACAGGTTGGCCCTTAAGGAGAACCCGGAGGCAAACCTCTTTTTGCATTTCCATGAAACCATTCGGGAAAAGCTGAACGAGGGGATAGACATCCGGTCTTTTGCGGAGGATTTCTGCAAAAACCACCAGGATGCTGTCGTGGTTGCAGATGAAATCGGATGTGGCATTGTCCCCATGGATCCCATGGACCGGGCCTGGCGGGAATCCGTCGGGCGTGCACTTTGCATCATTGCCGGGCATGCGGATCAGGTTACCCGCGTCACCTGCGGACTCGGCCTGCGAATCAAAGGGTGATTCGCTGGCTTCCACCAAACCATCCTGGATGCTACCGAAATCCTGCCAAACAGCCTTTGTCATACGCTACATCTTTATCCCAGAAACAGAAGAAGGAGACGGATTGCACAGTCGTGCAATCCGTCTCCTTTTACATACTTTGGTATTTTACTCGGTGATCTTGGTGAAGTCATAGGTATTGCCATGGGTCTCAACATAGATGGTACGGATCACCATGTCATCTCTTGGCTTGTCATTGGAATCCGTCGGTGCAGAGGCAATGACATCCACCGTATCCAGTCCGCCCAGGGTCATGCCGAAGGCAGCATAGGAGCCATCCAGTGCCGGATAATCCGCATGCATGATGAAGAACTGGCTGCCGGCAGAATCGTATTCCTGAGAGCGCGCCATGGAAAGAACGCCGCGGGAGTGAGAGAGCGTATTTTCAACACCGTTCTCACTGAACTCGCCCTTAATGTTGTATCCCGGTCCACCGGTGCCATTACCGGCAGGATCGCCACCCTGAATCATGAATCCGGGGATGACGCGGTGGAACGTCAGTCCATCATAGAAGTTCTGGGATGCAAGATCCGCAAAGTTGCCAACGGCCTCCGGTGCAAGCTCCGGATAGAGCTCTCCGTAGATGATGCTTCCATCCTTCATCACCAGGGTGAAGATCGGGAGTGCGGACTCTACCTGAACAGCCTCCACCTTTCCCTCGTTTTCGGTCTTCTCAGCGGTCTCTTTCTCGGTTTCCTCAAGAGCAGAGGTCAGAAGATATCCTTTCTTCTCCGTTCCGAGAACGCTCACAAACGCATACTCGGTATCCTCCACAGTGATCTTTCCGTAGATTTCAACCGCAGCGCCGCTTTGAATGGTCGCTACCGCATTGCCCTCAGGCTTGTCCATCAGGCTGGCATTCTCTTTCGTCAGTGCATATGCACTGTATTCCGCCATGGGTTCACCGGTGTAGATATGATAGAGAGGAGTTACATCACCAAGCTGAATGCCCGCATCCGCGATGATGTCGTCCAGCTTCTTCGAATATGCTTCCTGTTTCTTCTGCTCAAGTACGGTCTCCGTATGGGTAGCCGCATATGTGTCATAGTCAACGGTCTTGGATTCAAGATCGTGGTCATACTTGAAAATGAAATACCCATAGCTGGTCTTGAGGACATCCGAAATCTCACCAGGCTTGAGCGCCATGGTGCATGCCAGGAATTCATCACTATAGTATGTGGATCCCTCAGCAACCGGATATCCAAGGTTCAGTTCCTCATCCGAGGAACCGCCCTCGGCATAGGTCAGCATCGCCTCATCAAAGTCAAGGCCGCCATCAATCAGCTTCTTGACGGCAACCGCTTTGGCATAGCCCGTCAGATTCGCAATCTCAGCGCTCTCATCCGGGGTTGTCTCCGTGCCATCTGCCTCAGCCTCAAAATAGATGGCCTTGACGACGCGGACATTCTCCGGCACATACAGGGTCTCCGTTCCAGAAAGATAGGCATTGATAAAGTCATCAATGCTCTGCGCATAGCTTTCTTTTTCGCTTGCCAGTTCCGCATCATAGGCCGCCCGGACTTCCTCATCCGTGACCGTAATGTCCGCAGTGGCCTTGCCCTCGATGTAATCAAGGACCGCCTGCAGTTCAGCCGACTCAAGGAAGGATTCCTCGGTATATCCGCCGGCAGTGAGCTCCTCCTTCACGGTTTCCTCAAGCTCATCCCCGCTGAGACCGTATCCTGAGAGCATCTCCTTGAAATAGTCGTATGCTTCCTGATACTGCTGCTTTGCGCTCTCGGCGATCTCTGCCTTCTTTTCCTCGGTCATCTCATATCCGTCGTTGGCAGCCCAGAGCTTTACCACCTTCACATCAATGGTATTTTCCACCACGCTGGCCGCAATATCTGCCTGGAACGAGGTGTCATACTCATCTGCGGTCATTCCATACATCTGATACATGTAGACATAGTAGGCCAGCATATCGTCATAATCCTGCTGTACCTCGGAAAGCGTCACCGATACGGCACCATCATATGCGGTCGCCAGCACCGGATCCTCCGCCGTTTCCGCCGATGCCAGGCTGGCAATCAGCAGGCAGAGCATCAGCATAAAGATCAATAATGCCTTTTTCATATGTTCCCTCCAAAAAATACGTTTTCAAAACGCGACTATTATACCCGCGCTCCGCGGAAAACTCAATCCGTTTCACCGAAAAGCCTTGAATCGTTCACACCTATGACACATTTCTGTCACATTTTATGTTCCCGGACAAAGGCGTCCATCCGCGTGAGTGCCTCTCTCAGTTTATCAATCCCCGTCGCATATGAGCAGCGGATGTATCCCTCGCCGGAGGGACCAAACGCCGTTCCCGGCACGCACGCCACCTGCTTTTCATGCAGCAGGCGGGTACAGAATTCCTCGCTGGTCATCCCTGTTCCCGCAATGGACGGGAAGACGTAGAAGGCACCGTGCGGGGTGAAGCACTCAAGTCCCATCTCATTGAACCGCTCCACCATGAGACGCCGCCGGCGATCATAGGACGCCACCATGCTGCGTACATCCTCATAGTTGGTCGCAAATGCACGGACAAGCGCCTGATTGGCGGCCACCTGTCCCTGCATGGACGCGCAGAGCATGGTATACTGATGAATCCTGAACATGCTTGCAAGCACCTGCTTTGGCGCACAGGCGTATCCCACACGCCATCCGGTCATCGCAAACGCCTTTGAAAAGCCGTTGAGCGTAATGGTCCGCTCCGCCATGCCCGGCAGCGACGCAAAGGCCGTATGGACATGGCCATCATAGACCAGCTCCGAATAGATTTCATCCGAGATCACCATGATATCGGTGTCCTCAAGGCACCTGGCAATTTCCATCAGGGCCTCGCGGTCCATGACGCCGCCTGTCGGGTTATTGGGATAGGGCAGAATAATCGCCTTGGTCTTCTCTGTAATGGCCGCTCTCAGGTTCTCCGGCGTCACCGCAAAGCCATCCTTGGCAAAGGTACGCACCGGAATCGGTGTCCCGCCGGAAAAAATGACACATGGGGCATAGCTGACATAGCTGGGATCCGGAATCAGCACCTCATCCCCCGGACAGACCAGAGCGCGCATGGCAAGGTCAATGCCCTCACTGGCACCGACGGTCACCAGGATTTCATCTGCCGGGTCATAGGAAAGCCCGTAGCGAGAGTTTAAATACCGTGCAATATTCTCTCTCAGCTGCAGCAGACCCCAGTTGCTGGTATACTGTGTCCGCCCCTCCTCAATGGACTGAATGGCCGCGTCCCGGATAGGCCATGGGGTAATAAAATCCGGTTCACCGACACCAAGGGAAATTGCCCCCGGCATCTGGCGCACGATATCAAAGAACTTCCGGATTCCGCTGGGCGGAACCTCCGCAATCCTGCGGTTCAGTATATTTTCATACTCCATCAGGGCATCACCGCCTGACGCATATCCTCCTGCGGTCCATCAAAGATCGTGCCGCCATACTTATAGGTTTTGAGCATAAAATGCGTGCTGGTTCCCGTCACGCCCTCAATGACGGAAAGGCGGCTGTGCACAAACTGTGCCAGCTCCCGAAGCGTTGTCGCCTCGCATTCCACCAGAAGGTCATATGCGCCGCTCATCAGGTACAGCGAGCGGACCTCATCGTACTGCATGATCCGCTGGGCAATGGCATCAAAGCCCTTTTCGCGCTGGGGCTGAACATTGACCTCAATCACCGCCCGCACAAATTCTCTGTCCGTCCGCTCCCAGTTAACCAGTGTCTGGACACCGATCAGGATGCCCTCGCTGCGAAGCTTCTCAAGCGCTGTCGCTACCTCTGCCTCCTTGGCACCGATCATCACGGCCAGCTCACTCTCTGGTATCTTTGCATCCTCACAGAGGATCTCAAGGATCTGCATATCAAGTGTTGAAAGCATCTTTCTTTCTCCTTTTCAAAAGCACATTCATGCTGTAATCTGGCAATTTTCCCATTTCCCGGATCGAAAGCATCTCCCGGGCATTTCCTGCCCCAGTGGTCCGCTCAGAACCATTGCTCCGGGACAAACCCGATATTCGGTCCTTCCACTTCCATTCGCTTTTTCTTTGCATAGGTCTCAATCTGCTGCGCCATCTGCCGTACGGCGGGGGGCAGCACCTGCTGATTTAGCACTGCAATACCGAATTCCCGATACTCCATGGGCTCAATGGGATACACATCCAGGTCCCCATGATATCGTTCGAGCAGCAGTGCTGGCAGGAGACAGATGCCAAATCCGCTTTCCACCATGGCAATGGTGGAAAGGTCATCATTGACGCGGCAGGAAGCATGGACCGAGAAATGATACTTGGTGAGGAAGGCCTGAACATCCGCATCCACCGCATCTCCCTGGACCACAAAGGTTTCCGAGCGGATCTCATCCGCTGTAATATATCCCGGATTCCGGGTTTTAAACCCTTTGGGAACGCAGCACATCATCTGATCCCGATACAGGGGATGCACCTGCAGCTCCTGTGTGGATTCCGTTGAGAGAAATCCGAGATCCACAACGCTGGTCTTGACCCAGTCAATGACATCGGCATAGGTTCCCTGATAAATCTCAATGTCAATGCCCGGAAAGTGCTGTTTATATTCCTTCACAATTTCAGGCAGCCAGGAAACGCAGACACTGTCAAAGGCCCCGATCCGCACCTTGCCGCGCTGGACACCGCGAAACTCATCTATCGTCTGCGTAAGTGCTTCATCCGCGGCCAATACCTGCCGGATAAAGGGATAGATGGACTCGCCGTTATGGGTCAGTGACACACCGCCCCGTCCCCTGATAAACAGACTGAATCCACAGGATTCCTCGAGTGAGCCAATCGCATGGCTGATCGCACTGGGCGTGATGTGCAGGACCTGTGCTGCCCGGGCAAAGCTTCCCTGCTGTACAACGGCATGGAAAATCCTATACTCAAGCAATGTCATACCTTTTCTCCTCTACAAGTCCATTGTGGCAGGTCGTCCGCCAAGCCATTCTCTCAGGTCTCTGCTCCCTGGCCAAGCCATCTGCCAAAGGCATGACCCCTCCAGGGCCAGTACTTCAACCAGAAATGCTCTCTGTGCGTCGGTGGACAATGTACACCATTCCTTCTTTTCCGTCAAGCCTCTGTTTTGAAATCGCTCTGACTCGCATTCCTATTCCTCTGTTCGCTTTTCCTTTCGGTAACTCTGCGGCGTCATCCCATAGCGTTTCCGGAACGCCCGGCAAAAGTATTCAATGCTCTGAAAACCGGTTTCCTCGGAAATGTCCGCCACCCTTTTTTCTGTCCTCATCAGCAGCTTTGCCGCCTGGCTCAGACGATAGTCGATCAGGTACGAAACCGGGGACTGATGAATGCATCTGCTGAAAATATCAAGTGCTGTGCTCTTGCCCACAAAGACAGCACCTGCAATGTCCTCAAGGCGAATCTCTTCCTTATAGTGTTCCTGAATGTACTGCATCATGATCTGAAGTCTGCGCAGCGAAATGTCCGGTACCGCGCGCTCACAGAGCGAAATATGTGCCATCATCTCCTCCCAGAAGGTCAAAAGGAGCTGCACCGTCCGCAGTTCCTCCCGCTCCCCACTGCCCTGAATGTCAAACAATGCACACATGATTTCAAGGCATCTGGCCTGCCAGGGAACAGAAGGCAGCAGATAGAGGCACTCCGGTCCGCCCGAAAGATACGGCGTCACGTATTTGGAGGCCACAAGACTATCCTCCGGCGCCAGCAGGACAGGCGAAAAGACCGCATTGGGAATCACCGTATCCCCCTCTGCTTCAAGACAGTGCATCACTTTCGAATTGATCAGGAATCCGCCTCCCGCGGGAACGTCCCGCACCGTCTCGCCAATGCGGCAGATCGCCACCCCCGTTTTTACATAGACCATCTCAAGCTCAGGATGCCAATGCCAGTCAACACGATGAAAATCAAAGTCCCAGATGTTTTCATAATAGTATTGAAACGGAAAGCCGGCACTCCCATGCTGCTCGCTTTCCATCATCGTTTCATCCGTTACCGTATGAATTAAAGCCCGTATTCCCGGCATTCCCGATCTTCCCACGGTGGATTCATATACAAGCCCTAATTCGACATATATCACTTACACCAGCTTGAATAAGCAAGTATTCAAGCTGGTTCTTTATTTTCTATGTCGGATTACGCAATTTTTTGCTAAATTTAAGTGTTCTATTCTTCAATA
>JAFUZM010000094.1 GCA_017476605.1 Clostridia bacterium | reverse complement strand
TGTTGCTGCTCATTGTAATGAAGAGGTGGTAACACATGTCAATTACTCGCGCTTATAACAGGCGGACTGGCGTCTACTATGCGTATGATGTCCAATACGTCTGGAATGAAGAAGCACAGAAGAAACTACCGGTTAGGAAATGCATAGGCAAATTTGACCCTGTCACAAATGAAATCATCCCAAATGGCAAGCGTGGGCCCAAACCAGTCAAAGATTATTCCACACCAAAAGTAAACGAACTTGATGGCAATTCCTCGAAGAAGGACGAGGGGCAGGCGGTATACACTTCAAGTGAAGTGGCCAGCGCCGTTTCTGAAGGATTAAAAGAAGTTAGTGATCGACTGCTTGAAATAGCTAATTATCTTAAAACCCTTAGTCCCTCAATATCTGAGACAGAGTCAGGAAGCACATCATCGCAATAATGTGGAACGAAAGGGCTGGTATCGTATGGCAAGACCACGTCAGTATACAGTTCAGCTCAGTGAAGCAGAATTGAGCTTTGCAAAACGGGAACTGAAAGCAGCCTCAAGTGATACCCGAAAAAGGCGGTATAGGATCTTGATTGCTGCCAATAAGAATCCAAACCTGACATATAAAGAGATCGGGAACAAAGCCGGTGCCAGTGAGCCAACTGTCCTTGCCGCACTGAAAAGCTTTGCCAACGGCGGTTTTGAAGCTTTGAGTACTATCGAACGTAACCCAAAATCTGATTGCGCAAGACTGAAGATTGACGGTGCTGTCGAGGCCAAGCTCATTGCAAAAGCTTGCCAAAATCCCCCAGCAGGAGCAGCAAAATGGACAGTAAAGCTGCTTACCGAGGAACTTATAGTCCTTTTGCAAAACGAATCGACAGATGGCATTCAGACAGTGAGTAGGTCTGCGGTCGGAAAAGCATTACAACGCAATGATCTGCGTCCGCACTTGAATGAATACTGGTGTATACCACCCGAAGAAGATGCTAATTTTGTTGCGGCAATGGAGGATGTTCTGGATGTGTATTCTCGTCCATATGATGAGCGCAATCCAGTGTGGTGTATGGATGAGAAGCCTTATCAGCTTTTAGATGAGGCCAGAGAACCAATACCGATGCGTCCTGGTGACATTGCCAAGATTGATTCAGAATATGTTCGTCATGGTACAGTGAGTATCTTCTGTTTCATTCAACCGCATACAGGAACCATCGTACATGCGGTGGAACAGACCAGGACTGCTGTTGATTGGGCAGAAAAGATTCGATATCTCGTGGATGAGGTAGCGCCAAATGCTGATAAAATCACACTCGTGATGGATAACCTGAATACCCATTGTCTGGGATCGCTTTACAAAGCTTTTCCTCCAGAAGAAGCCAGAAGGATCGCACGGAAACTTGATATTCATTACACTCCAAAACATGGTAGCTGGCTGGATATTGCTGAATTGGGGATCAACATTATTACTCGTGAATGTCTGGATCGGAGAATACCAAGTATTGAGCAATTACAGGCAGAACTGAAAGCATGGAACATTCGCTATGATCAGAATAAACGGCCGGTCAATTGGCAATTCACGACAGAAGATGCTCGGATCAAACTCAAGTCTCTTTATCCTGACATTCAGAGTGCCTATGCCAGCAGAGATAATCGTCGCAAGATGAAGGATAGTTCTGCGGCTGTATCGGAAGATTCACCAATGGCACCCAATGCCAAAGTATAAAGAGCCTAACAAGCCCTGCTGATAAAGCGCAAGAAGCTCAGTTTGAAATGGCGGATTGTTGCAGTGGCAGTAGGGCTTATAATCCCCGTGGATAACTAAAAAAGTCAACGAGACGCTACACTAGCTTTCGGAAAATAGGTTCTTCGATCAGGCTCTTGTCGCCATGGCCCAGGGGATACCAGGCCATGAGCCGGATGCCGTGCTTGTCCAGCGTTTTGCGCAGCTCGTCCTGCGCAAAGTAGGGATGCGCTTCTACCTGGATGAATTGGGGTGCGATTTCCCACTTGGTCTCCAATTCCGCGATATATTCACCCTCGAAGTTGGAGATACCGATGGCTTTGGTTTTACCTTCCCGGTAGGCTTTTTCCAGCTGATGATACCCCGCAAGCCAGTTGCCCGCAGGCTGATGGATGTACAGTAAGTCTACATAATCCACGCCAAGCCGTGCCAGGGTCTCGTTCACTGCGTTTGGGTTCTCATACTCGCTGGGCCAGAGCTTGGTGGACAGAAAGATCTTCTCACGGGCTACGCCGCTCTCTCGCAGGCCGCGTCCGCAGGCGCGTTCGTTCACATAAGCATTGGCAGTATCGATCAGACGATAGCCCATTTTCATGGCTTCCTGCACGCTGTTTTCAGCATCCGCAGGAGCCAGCATAAAGGTGCCGATTCCGATCACGGGGAAGGTTAGTCCGTTGTTCAGCTTGATGGTTTCCATGTTCATAGCCTCCAGTGTTGATCAGTTATGTGCATACCATTGCCCTTCGATTTTGGAAAAGTGCGCATTGACAGGCAGCGTCCATGTGCCGGATGCGCCGTACACCTTTGCAGTCAACGCAACGGAGGCAGAGAGGGTTGCCTCGTTTCCGCTCACTGTGATTTGCGGATGCTGAATGTCATAGGCGAAGTAATTGAGCGTCCCGTCAGCGATTTCACCGAAGAATTCTGCCTTAGTCTGCGTTTTGCCGGACATATGGGTGAAGGTGGTGCCGTCCAGATACAGCCGATCAAGAGTTTCGATATCCTTGTCGATCATGGCTTGCTGGATGGCTCCATAGGTCGCAAGTACCTGTGCGTCCTCCGTAGAATTCACTTTCTTCATTCCCAATTCCTCCAGCCATTCATCAATCATCGCCTGGGTGTTTTCCTGATCTTCCTGGGCGGTTTTTCCGAGAATTGCCAGTCCCTGCAAAACGGTGCTGTCTGGCAGCGCGTTCTCGATCGCCTGCTGTGTTCCGCTCTGTCCGCTGCCCTCGTGGGTGTTGAAAGGAATCACCGTTTTCCCTGACAGATCATAGTTCTCAATAAAACTGTAGATTGCCTGCGGCATTTTCGCATGCCATATGGGATAGCCGATGAAGATCACGTTGTATTCGTCCATGCTCTCCACGGTCTCCGTCAATTCAGGCCGGGCGTTGCTGTCGATTTCCTCCTGTGCCACCCGAAGCATGGAGGCGTATTCGTCCGGGTAAGGCGTAACTGTTTTGATCTCAAACAGATCAGCGCCTGTGGTCTCTGCGATGACAGCGGCCATGATGGCCGTGTTTCCCTTTTCAATATACCCAGCATAGGCACTGCTTACAGAACCTTCCCGGGTCTCGCCGACATGATAGTTTTCCCCGGCCCGAGAGAGATAGGCTACCAGGATTCGGGGTGATGTTTCTTTCGCTGATGCTGTTGCAAGCGCAAGGACCAACATGATCAACACCAGCAAAAACGTCGCAATCTTCTTCATCATCTTTTCCTTTCTGATCTTCCGTCCAATAATTCTCTTACATCAATCCGTTGGCTTTCAGCCAGTGTTCCACGCTGGCCCCTGCGCACGCCGCAACGCTTCCCGTGATCGCAAGCCCTACCTTTACGTTTGGTCCCGGAACCAGCTTTTTCATGTTGTTCTCACTGCTTTTCATCCCGCTTCCCTCATTGGTGCAAAGCGGAAGGATCGGTTTACCGGAGAAGTCAGACCGCTCAAGAAAGGTCGCCACTGCCATCGGAAAGGCTTCCTGGTAGTTCGGATAAGCCAGGATGATCGTATCGTAAGCATCAATGCTATCCAAATAATTTGTAAGCTCCGACCTTGCCTGGCTATGGAGATCCCTTTTGGTCTCCTCTATGCAGGTCATATAGCAGGAGAATAAGGGGCTTTCATTTCAATCTTGAAGCTGTCGGGTTCGATCATGTCTTTCATGAGATGAGATTTACGACAATCTCGGTATTGCCCACTTTCACATAGCGCATCGCACCGCTGAAATAGTTTTCATCCGTTCTTGAGAAAAATGCGAACAATGTCTTCGCCATTGTTATCCCCTCATGAAAACTCTCTGTCCTTTGTGGATCTGTACGTTTTCAGTTTTACAATAGCGGCATTGTAAAATCCAATGGAAAGATGTTATGCGATTATAAACGCTTGGGGACGATGAACCCTTTCGGCGACAAAAATGGGATGGGAACCCTTCGGAACCCATCCCATAGGAGCATACGTTACTGATTGGCTGCACCTTTCAGAGCAGTCACAGCGTCCAGTGCTGCTTCATGGCCCGCTGTCAGGTAGTAACCCAGGGAGAAGGTGCCCATGTAGTCATCGCCAAACAGAGTGGAAGTAGCCATTTCGCCGATGGCATACAGATTCACAAAGGCAGTGCTATCCGTAGCCTTCAGCACATGGAAGCTGCGATCCGTCAGCACGCCGCCGATGGTGCCCCAGGAGGAGGGCTGTACGAAAGCAGCATAATAGCCTTGGCTTCCATCATAGGCAATCATATTTGCGGCAGGCTTACCATGGTCATCATCCCTGCCCAATGCGCACAGCGCGTTGTAGCGGTCATAAGAAGCTTTCAGGGCTTCGGGCTTCATGCCCAGCTTGGTGGCCAATTCTTCGATCGTGTCAGCGTAAACCACGATGCTGTCATTATCCTGATCCACAAATCTGTCAAAATCAGCCTTGATGGTTTCAGAAATAGTGGCAGCATCATAAATGGCATAGTAGGCTTTGCTGCCGTTACGAAGCATCCGCTTGGATACCTTCACATCGCCTGCTTCATTGGTGAAGCGCAGGCCGTTGGCATTGACCACCAGCAGATTAGCCACGGAAGGCACATTGGCCCAGGTATACCGGAAAGCAGAAGCGAAGGAGACAGAGCCGCTCTTGACATAAGGGCCAGCGCCCATCTGCGCGCCGATTTCTTCCAGCATCCGGAAGCCATCACCGGTGTTACCCACGTTGGCCTGCTCATCGTAGGGAGTTACGTTCAGTTCGGGATTGGCAGCCAGCATACGTTCCAGATCATGGTTTGCGCCGCCGGTAGCGATCATGACATAATCGGCATAGATGTTATATGCACCCGCGGGGGAGGAAACTTTGATGCCTGCTACTTTTCCATCTTCCATTAGGATTTCTTCCGCAGTGGTGTTCAGCAATACTGTGCCGCCGTGTTCCACAAATGCTTTGCCAAATTCATACGCAGCCCCATAGCCATGGGCGCTGAAGGTGCCAAACATGGTGAAGCCATGATTGTTGAAAGCGCCGCCGGTGAAAGGAATGTCGAAGGAATCAATCATGTAGTCCACCGCTTCGCCGGATTTGCTCATCACATATTCAATGAAATCATAATCAGGCTGGCGAATGGTATCCTTGTTGTAATCGTACACATAACCCATGGTGCTTTCCAAGCTGTCATCTGCGCCAAGTTCTTCCAGATGCTTGGAGTTGGAAGTGGCATGGCCACCGCCAGCAATCATCAGGCTGCCGCCCAGATAGGGCTGCTTTTCAACCAAAATCACATCAGCGCCCTCATTGGCAGCCGTAGCTGCTGCGGAAAGGCCAGCGATGCCGCCTCCTGCGATCACGATCTGGGTATGCAGATCCCGGAGAGCATCCATTTCTACTGCGGGGATTTCTACTGCGCGCAGGGCAGCCACATTGGCGCCTGCCTGCTCTGCTGCATCGGCCACGGCATTGATGATGCCCATGCTTGTCAGGGTAGCGCCACTCACACTATCCACACCCAGGGACTGATAAGTGATGATGTCAGCGGGAATCCGTTCTTTGGGCAAATTGCTCACGCCCAGGGTTTCCAAATCGTTGATGATTTCAATATTCTCAATTCGATTTTCACCAAAAGTTACATCCACTGTCATTTCACCGCCGCGGCCATTGGCCTTGCCAGTATAGGTGCCGGGATGATAGACGATTTCCACATCGGAATAATCCATAGGGCCACCGCTCAGCGCTTCATTCGCTACAGTGATGATGGCATTGGTGGTAAAGGTAGCGCCCGTTACCGTGTCCAGGGGATAGTTATCAGTATTGCCATCGGCCAGAATACCCGCAACAACCTTATCTACGCTGTCTTCTTTTGCAATGCCCGCCAAAGCATAGGACTGCGTGGAATCATCTACTGTAATTCCAACGATCTTGCCATCTTCAACGGTCACTTCCACCGTAACATCCTGCCCGCCAAAGCCAGCAGCCGTGCCGGTATACACAGTTTGTTCCGCGCCTGCTGCGCTGATTACACTCAGTAGCACGCTCAGTGCCATTAGCAATGCTAATCCCTTTTTCATCCTTGGTTCCTCCTCAAATTTAGTTGACGAAGTGTCAGCAAACAAAATATCATATTCTTGACATTCTGTCAACTATTTCATATAATCTTTTTGAAGTTATTTCAGGAGGACCACCATGAGCTTTCAGCGGGCCCGAACAGCAGCGCAGATTGATGAGCGGCAGCAGGAAATCGTCAACGCCTGTCGGGATTTATTTGATGAGGGTGGCTACGATGCTGTCAGTTTTCGTACCATAGGGGAAAAAACCAGCTTTTCCCGTCCGTCTATTTACAATTACTATACGACAAAAGAAGAAGTGTTTTTGGATTTGATTCGTCAGGAATACGAGGGCTGGCGAGAAGCGGTTGAGGCGATTCGAGCCGCTGGTATCCCACAATCCCCGGAAGCGTATAGCCAGGCAATCACAAAATCCCTGCGCGGGCGGGATCGGCTTACGCACCTGATGGCCATTCACTATACGGCCATTTCACAGCATTGCTCCCAGGAAAGGTTGACTTCCTTTCAAAAGTCGATCCAGTCTTTCTTTGATGATTTTGCGGCGCTCCTTCATGATTCTTTCCCCAATGCATCCACAGAAAAGCAAGGGCAATTCCGTGTATTGTTTTTTTCTCTGGTTAGTGGATTGTACCCTTTAACACATTTGACTCCGGAGCAAACAACTGCGCTGAAAGCCTCTTCGCCGGAATATGATGCTCCGGATTTTTATGACATGTTGTATTTGGGGTTGATTCAACTCTTGAAAATGCTTTATTGTTGAACCTGATGAGGGGAGATCAACAGGTGAAAACGAAGCGGAATACTGTTTTTGCATAGCAGCAAACAATGCAATCCGGGCCGAATTGCAGAAAGCTTGTTGGTTGCTCCGCCCCCAAGCCCCTGAAAGCCAGTACTTTGTGCTGTGGTTATGTGGTGAGCCTTTGGTATCACCATGGTTCAGCAGACGCTGAAAGATAAAGAAAGACCCCTGCGCCTATTGGTAGGTATGTGATACCAACTTTTCAGGTGCAGGGGTTTGGTGGTCTTTTGGTATTCGTTTTGTTACGGGTTATTTGTTCGGTTGGGTGCATTCAAAATGTCAAAACCAATAAAGCATAAATGTTTCCTCAAATCGATAAAAAGCGGAGAAGTTCTTGTAAACAACTCCGCTTGTCTGTACTAACTTATTCTGTCGATCACGCGGGATGTCAAAACAACGCTGGATGTCGATATCGACATGTTTGACCTTGATGCTGGATATGCTCGCCGGGAACTGTTCGAGATGTTCAACAGAGATAACGCCACATATACCGATGATAATGGCAAAATATGGGATCACACACTGCTGGTGTGTGCCAGCGATTGCTGGATATCCGACAGAGGAACTCTATGTTCGGTGTAAGCCGCATTTCTATAATGGCAGGTATCAGTTTGATTATGAGCATCACACGTTCTTTGGAGAGTGTGTCGAAATCCAGCTGTTTGACTATCCAGAATACGCTTATGTCTTTGTAGATACCACACAGGCACAGAGCTTGCTCAGAAAGTGGCGTCAGGATCATTGGGAACAGTGGATGGACCTGACCGACAAGGAGCAGGACTGGTTCATGGTAAAGGATGGTTGCGATGCTCATTTCCAACCACAAGTGTGGTCTGGGACATCATATGCAATGCATCCGTCGGTGCAAGGGGAGTCCCGAAAAACGATAAAACTCCTCTATCTTGAGATAGTGAGAAATGATAAAACCCCAGGGATGGTAGGTAACGAAAAACGATAAAACCCTCAATCCCTTGATACATATAGGATTGAAGGCTGTTTTTCAGTTTTCTCGTTTTATCGTTTTAATTTTCAGTTATGCGTTTTTCTGTCAATTACAGGACTTTCCAGTACCCGGTCTTTCTGGAGCCAACCCTTTCGATATACCCATTTTTACGCAAATAAGCAATATTGTTTTCTACGGTGGTTTCAGCACAGTCAAGGATGATCCGGAGTTGCGCTGTCGTAATATTCGGGTCATTTCGCATTTCGGCAAGGATCCTGCTGCGGCGCGGATTCAAAGTTTTTTTATCCCCCATGTTATTCCCCAGCTTATCCCCTGCCGCGGTTTGGGGATTATGGATTCTTTGGAACGGAATTGTCACAACGATGGAGTTTTCCCTGAATGTAAATGCTTCTTTCCCGTAAACTTCAATGATCTTCGGAACACCTCGTCCTGATTTCTCACTGATATGAAGCTGCAGGAAGATCTCCGAAAGTTTTTCGTTGACAGGCACTGACTCTCCAAGGAAAAAGCCTTCCATTGTCTGAGCCGGGGGAATAGTTCCTCTGGATAGTATTTCGATACGATTGGAAAAAACGGAGATCATGGGCTCGTTCCCATCGATCCAGCGGTTATGTAATACGGCATTAATAATCGCTTCTCGAAACGCCTTGTTATCAAATAACGGAACTTCTTTTCGTTCCACGATCCGATCCCGTTCGTCCGTCTGAATCAGATTAAGCACATCCCCATAACGCAACAGCTCATCAAGACTGTACAATAGACAGGTGATCCCAAACTCCCGCACAGAAAACAGCGGGGATCCTTTTGTTTCTCCATCAAAAATAGAAACACGCAGCGGAATGTGTGAATCATCCGATAAAAGCTGGGCAAGAATATTGAATTCACCATTGCCGTTTTTTAATCCGAGATTCTTGATAAAGGTTTCTTCCCGAAGAACGATCCCCCTTGATCCGTAATACCCGAACAACTTTGAGAAAGTCAGCTCCTGATACTTGGAAGCTGCCGTTTCAATGGTTTCCTCTCTGCCGTCCAGAATCTTAAACAGCTGTATTTCTCTTTTTGGATAGTCTTTGAGACTGGTTTTTGATGAGCCAATGCGGATGTATCGCTTTTCCTTGAATGCCGTCGGAATCTCTACCGCAGCCGGAATAACAAGTACTACAACGCGATTGCCATCGATTTCATCTTCCTCAAAGGAAAAGTTGATACTGGGAGAAAGATTTCTGGCAAGATAATTCTGGTAAGGCTCTTTGTTGAATTCACAGTACTGATTAAACGTAGTCCCTACTATTTCATGTGTATCGTTATTCACACCCCAGATGAAATATGCGTTCTTTCTGTAATGAAAAGCAGCGGCATTGGACATAGCGGAGACGTATTCGCCCAGTGCTTCCGGCTGAAACCAGTTTTCTTTGAATTCAAACCATTCCTGCTCATCGTCATAAGCACACAGATCCAGCACGATTGATTTTATATCCATAGTCGCTCCTTTTCCCCAGTTTTTATTCCCCACATTGGCATTGTAGCATGTGGGGAATAAAAAGGGAATATCATTTCGCAACTCTTTTACAGTCATCCCGGCATAAACGCTTACTCAAATAGTCAGGAGCAGAAATTACCGCTCCCGTCCACGATCCCGAGTTTTCTTCTTTTGAGCCTGCTGTGCTTCCCGCGCCTGCTTGACCAGATCGTCCATCTGATTTCTTCCAAACACTTTCCGCAGGAGAGAATACTCCCTGTTCTGTTCCTGCAGGGCTGTGTTTTCCTCGCGCAGCCTGTCATTGTTTGCAATCGGGTTTTCGTTTTCCTTATGCAGCCTTCCATTGTCCTGATTAATCCGGTGATAGTTGTCCAACTGTCGTGTTTAATTATGTTTTATAAAAATGTAATCAAGTCTAATAATAACTTCAAAAACGACACAATCAAGTCGCATAAAGTCAGAAATTGCTTTGATATCAACAACTAGCAGTACTTTAACACAACTTACACATATTGTAAACGCAGAGGAAGTCTCCTGCAGTGCAGAATGTGCATCAAGATAGACAGAGGGCTTCAAAGGGACACGATACCATCAGAAGCGCTGCACATCAGGTTGTAGCGCTGGACAGAAAAGGCAGTTTTCGCGAAATATGTATCTTGATTACAGCAATTTTAAGAATATTATCTGTATGGATTAAATATCAATCCCGAAAACCAGTTTTATTTGACTTGATTAATAATTGCTTTCCTGTATGTGACTTAATTAGACACGACACCAACACCTTATAATACCGAGAGAGTAATATTTTCACGAGTTTTTTCGGCTTTTCACCAGCATGACGCAGTACGACAATGGCGAATTGCGGAACGAAAACCGAAGAATAAAGACTGACACAAAAAGCCCTCCGATCTGCGGATTTTCAATCCACAGCGGAGGGCTGAATCATACAAATCTGTAGTTTTTCCTGATTCTGTTTTCTGTTTTCGGTCTCTTAACCCCACAACCACCGGGCACGGGGACAATGGGACCTTTTTTCGGAAAACTTTATCATTTCTTTATCAGAGTCACTTTGGAGAGGGCTGAAAGCGTTGTGTCATAAGGGGTTTCTCCGTTCTGGCGCTCATTCCCACTCTCTCCTGGCAAAGCCATCTTAAGCGATTTTGTTAGGCCTATTTAGCTCCTATTATCCACATTCGTCATATTCCATCGTTTGGGATGGGCTATCCGATTTTGTGTTGCCAAAGTGTTGCCACGTTTGACGTGCCTCAGTATACATGATTACCTCATGAATGTCAAGCATATATGCTTTAGTTCTGGCGTTCTGATAAACGATACCCGATTGGATATAATGGATTCAGTCAAAGGAGAACCAACTACCTTTTGCCATAATGATCTGCGTGTACTCAATGCGCAGAATGTTGCCTTCATTTCGTATGAAGAATCACTGTCTTCAAAACTCTATTCTCTGCCTTCATTGACGACAGCATTGTTATCAATGTCAAATACAGGCATAGCGTTTTCCAATTGCTTTTATCCTTAGGGTATCCACAGGGTTACAATCGCTCCGCCGCCATCCCGGGGCATGATATTAAGCATTCCGCCGCACATGATTTCCAGACGTTCGCGGACGTTTTTCAAACTTATGCCATCGGGATTCGTCTCCGATAGTTTAAGCTCCGCTCCATCGTTGATAACGGTGATCTCGTGACCATCCTCCATGGCACGAGTACGGATTAGGATATGCAGCGGGTCACAATCCGGGTTCATGCCATGCTTCACGGCGTTCTCAACGATGGGCTCCAGTGTCAGCGGCGGAAGGGAGAATATGGTGTCCCGTGTATCATAGGTAATATCCAGCCGATCCCTGAAACGCGTTTTTTCGATGGCCAGATAAGCCTGCGCATGCGCCAATTCTTCCTCGAAGGGAACATTTTCCGTCTTGACCACAGCACTGAAATTTTGATGAAGATATTTTGAAAAGTCGCGGATCGCACCTTTCGCCGCCTGAGGATCAGTGTCCACCAGGTAGTAGATACTTGTCATCACGTTGTAGATAAAGTGAGGCCGCATTTGCAGCACTTTCAGCCCGAACTCCTTTTCAGCGTTTTCTCTGACCTGACGGATCGCCCTGTCTGTCTGCTCCGACAGGATAAACACAAACATCATGTACGCCCCGATGATCGCACCGAAGGCCACCAGCAGCAGACCATAGAAGAACATTTGCAGAATGATGCCCACCAGTGGCGCTGCCATGTAAATCAACATTGCCTGGCGCTGCTTCGCGGTCATTTTTTTGCGTCTGCGGAAAAGCCCGATAAGATTCAGAAGCATGATGGCAGCTGGCGGAACGAGCAGCAGGGGGTACAACGGACCGCGGCTGTAAACGCCGTCCGCGCTGACGGAATAGATGACGGTGGTAAACTGCGTATAGACCAGCAACGCAAAGTAAGCTGCCCACAGCATGACAACTGCAATAAACAGCGGGCTTTCCCGCCATTTTTCCCCGCACAGCCTGAGCATATAGACCGTAAGCATCGGCATCAGCAGCGAGGATGTCAACGATTCTATGAATATCAGCGGCTTGATCAGGGCGACATGGTGATAGATGCCGGCGTAATAATCGACTGCCACAGCAGAGGTGCAGATGAGTGTGATGGCAAAATTTGCAATGAAATAGCTCCGTGTACCGTGCTCCATAGGGCGGAGCATGATAGCCATGACCAGACCAAGTGACGTCAGCACGATGCCGACCATAGCCATAGCAAAATTCACAAGCGTTGTCCAATCGATCATTGTCCTGCCTCCAGCTCTTATTCAGTTCATG
>JAFUZM010000093.1 GCA_017476605.1 Clostridia bacterium | reverse complement strand
GTCGATTATGTAAAATGGGACATGAACCGTAACATTTCGATGTGGGGATCCGATGCCCTTGATCCATGCAGGCAGCAGGAGCTCGGACATCGGTATATTTTAGGCGTATATTCCGTCATGCGCCGTATCATTGCCTCTTTCCCGGATGTGCTCTTCGAAAACTGTGCCAGTGGTGGCGGTCGGTTTGATCTTGCACTGCTTTGCCTGATGCCTCAGACGTGGTGCTCTGATAATACGGATGCCTGGGTTCGCTGCCGCATTCAGTACGCAACCTCGTTGCTGTTCCCGCCCTCCAGTATGGGAGCGCACGTTTCTGCAGTGCCAAATCACCAGACCGGTCGGTTTACCCCTCTTGAAACCCGAATTGCGGTCGCTATGGGTGGAACCTTCGGATATGAACTGGATCTCAATAAGCTGAGTCAGGAAGAACTGGCAACGATTGCTGAAGCCAATGAAATAGTACATGACCTTCAGCCCGTTTTACTGTATGGTGATTTCTATCGGCTCAAAGACCCCTATACAGGCAATGAAAGCAGCTGGATGTCCGTGAGCCACGATAAAATAGAAGCCGTTGTCACGCATGTTTATGCAGAAGCGCTTCCCTTCCAGAAGCCAAAGCTTCTCCGCCTTTGCGGTCTTGATCCCAATGCGGATTATATCGTTGAGGAAACAGGCCTTATCTATGGCGGTGATGAACTCATGACCCACGGTCTTCCCCTTAAAACACCGTGGAATGACTACATGGCTGAGCAGTTCCATTTGCTGGCCAGATAGTCCAACTTCATTCCAATTGATCAACCTTGATTTCATTATTTTAGGAGGAAAGTATGGAACCTGTATATGAACTGAACGGACTGCGTGTCGTTGATCTCACCAAGGTACTGGACCCGAAAACAGAAAGCCGTCGCTGTCACCTGATTCGTTATAACACCGGCGGACCGATTCCGGATTATCACACCGCCATGGATCTCACAAGTCATCTGGGAACACACTGCGAATGCCCCTACCATCACTATGAGGATGGCAAGTCAGCCGGTGACCTTCCGTTAACGACATTCATGGGCCGGGCCATCTATGTAAACATTGATTTCCTGCCTCCAAACACCCATATCGAAGGCAAGGACCTCGATAAGGTCTGCGAAGGCTGGATTAAAGATGGCGACATCGTGATCCTGGACAGCCCCTATAAGCTCGCCCCCTTTACACCGGATTCGAACACGGAGAAAGACAAGCGGCTGTTCATCGGCGAGGATGCAGCCTGGTGGTTTAGGAATCATCATGTCAAGTGCGTTGGCTTTGGCGATGGTGTCTCCGTCGAAAACTGCAATGAGGATGTCAAGCCCTTCCACGACATTCTGATGGAAGTCGATATCGTCTTCCTCGAGGTCATCAAGAACCTCGAATATCTGAGTACAGATACCTTCTTCCTCTCCTATGCCGCACTTCCCATTATCGGCTGCGATTCCTGTCCGGTTCGCGCCTATGCCATTGAAGGCTTGCCAGGCTTTACCAGGTAAAGCATACGAGCAAGAGATGCACTCCAAAACGTGTCTCGGTCCAGGCAACCCGCCTAGGCCCCTGCACGTTTCAGAGCTTCTCTTGCTCGTTTTTTATTTTGGACGATTCTTTGCCCAGTAAGCTTCAGTTCTAAGACCATCCGGCCATGGAAAGCATGCATCCGCTGCCATAAGTACAGAAGCATCTATGGCTTTCTTCCCATTTTCAGCTGCAATGGATCGTGCAAGCTTTGTAAATGGCACAAGGTACGATTGATTTGTTATCATCTGCAGGCAGGACAGATGGGCCATGATGGGCGAAAACTCTACCAGAGAGCTTTGCCAGTACGACTCAATGACTTTCCCAGAATCGTAAGGAACAAATCGAGGATAGAGCACCGTTTCCTCTCCATCCGTGATCATCATTGTAAACATCGCCGTTGATGCTGCTCCCTCATCCATACAGCCACTGCTTCCAATGCTGTCTATGGTTAACCCCGGAAATCGATAATGGGTTGGGTTGTGGCCATGTCCGCAAATGATGTGATCCGTCTCAGGAAAGGAAAACGTCCTCAACTGTGGCAGGGCAACAGATGGATTGTAGATTGGGAAATGATCATTTCCGGGCAAAGCATGACAAAAGCAAATTCTTCCAATCTGAATCAGCTCCGGAAAAGCAATGTCCTCTGCTGTAACCTTTTGAGCCGTGAAACGCACAAGATCAAAGTTCGCGTCCTCATACCCGGGCTTTCCGGCAAGAACCTCCAGAACATATCGCTCGTGATTTCCGATGAGGCACCGGACTCCATGTTCCTTGAGAAGCTGCAGAGTTTCCTTTGGACACGGTCCGAGATTTACCTGGTCACCCAGTGAAATGATCTCATCCGGCTTTTCCTCACGAATGACCTCCAGAATCGCTTCAAGTGCTATCAAATTTGCATGCACATCTGCAATGAGCGCTATTTTCATAATCCTGCCTCGCCGATTCATCTTTCTATCCCTTCATACGCTGCCGAGATGGCCATCTGTGTAGCTTTGAGTTTCTCATTGGTATCCCGCCTAAATAGGTATCCATTGCCAGATATCCTCCGAGCCATCCTCCCTGTATGCTTTGGCAACATAGACCACATTCACAACCTTGACGAACGCCTTCCGATCAGTAAGCTTCATGCTAATAATGACCTTGTAGTATAGCGCTACACTCTCTGGATCAGCTACCTTCAGCAGTTTGTCCAGATTATTTGCTTTGGTGGAGACCCACAAAGTGGCCCCCGTCTCTCACACAATACTCATCATTACAAGATCAGTAAGTTAGCTTTTCGTTCAAACACAATACTGATTAGGTGCTCTATACAAGAAAATCTGCAAGCTCCGGATACTCATCCAGGTGACTCTTTACATAAAACCGTTTGAATGCAGCAAAAGCCCCTTCTTTTCGGAGTAAAACCTGTACGTTCTTTCGACACAGCTTGGATTCTGGATTGTCTCTATACTTTCCCAAAGCCGTATACAATTTCCCCATCTCTTTTTGTAATTCGTTTAATCTTGCCTGACAAGCTGCAATACGAATTCCACTGTTTTTCAGATTAAATGATTCTCCGATCAATTCAGCAGCTAACAGTGCTTCACGATTGAATGGGTCAACAGCACTTACAGCAACAGTTGAATTCTGTAATTGATGCATCAGATGTTCTTCCGGATCATATTTACAACAATCCAAAATGCCTGAGTCATACTTTGGCCGTGCCTTTATCAGATTACAATGTCGGCATGACCAGTAAAGATTATCCCAGTTAAATTTTCTCCCAGGAACCGAGTTATTCTTATGCGGAAGTCGATGCTCAACCTCGGGATCGGTGACAGGTTTAATCTCGCAGATATAGCATTTGTCAAAGAAATCTCTACGTAGCTGTTCTGTCACATCTGCTAAATTATATTTTCCGTTTGTTTTCTCCTCTTCAATTGCCAGAGATGCTGGTGCAGGATACGATCTCCAAATCCGAACCATTATGCATCCTCCCTGGCTTGAAATTCCAGCTTCAGTTTACCGTATTCTTCAGCAATACCGATGGAAAGATAATCCGGTATTTCGTTCAAATACTGCTCCAGGCTCATGATCTCATCATAATCATCGTCAGAAAGAGAAGTCTTCTGTATCAGAGTTTTATACCTTTCAAACTTGTTACGAAGAAGAATGGATAATGTATCCGCACGGAAATAACCTTCGACAATTCCCTCATAAGTCACATTGGAGAGGCCCCCTGTTACCAATATTCCGTTTTCCAGATCGTAGATCACTGTATCATCCAGACTGTTGACAACAAAAGGAGAATGAGTTGTAACAATGAATTGTAAATTTGGAAACATATTTGTCAGAAATGGAAGTATTGATTTTTGAAGTTCAAGGTGAAGATGCGTTTCTATCTCGTCGATCAGCACGACACCCTCAACTGTCTTATTAAGCACGGTACTATTCAGCAGCCATCCCTGATCCATACGCATCAGCAGATCTGCAAGAATGCAAATTGCTGCGGAAAAACCGTCCGAAAGCTCATTAAATCCGAACGAATTCTTTCCCTTCTGTTGGATTATAAAGTTGTAATTTTTATAATCGTATTTTAGGGAAATACTGTCATCTTCCATCAATGTTTGAATCGCTTTTTCAAATTGCACAAACCAGTCTTCGATACTTTTTTCGGTGGCATTATCTCCTTCATTCTTTGCATAAGCCTGCTGGGTCTTTAGATGAACAAGATATTTGACAAAATCTCCAACTGGCTGTTCCCCAATACCATACATGGTTTTCAATTTAATATCTTCCACGCCTTGTGGAACAGAAATCTTTGTAAGTCTATCGGCAGGGAAAAAAGCTGTGATAAACTTTCCCTCGACAAGCAGGTTCTCCAATTTATTGTCAACATCAAAGTTCATTTCAATATCGACAGAAAGATCATTGCTATGTTCCTGTCGAAAGGAAACCGGAATTGCCGTCTGCCTATTTTCTCTTTCGAATACATCGACTCTCTTTAATTCTGTTTCATAGTCGGGGATTCTATTTCCTATGAGGCCTCCCTCACGTGCTCCTTCATTGATTTTTTGCAAATATCTTTTAATCGCATTCAGAAGGCTCGTTTTACCGGAGCCGTTTTTTCCGGTTAGAATCAAGTGTTTTCTTTTATTTCTACTTAATTCAATATCAATGTTTTTAAGGTGACGGACCTGCTCAATATGGATTTTGGTAATAAAATGTTCCATTTGCTTCTCCTCACATAATCTTTACCAGCACACCTGGAGCTTGACATAATTTACCTTCGCCCCATCATTCAAGACGATCTTGATCTTCTGATTGGCGAGATGATGGATTTTCTCTTTGTAGATCCGGATCTCTTCAGCCTAGGCCTGAAGGGTAGCCAGTTGTTTGGATAGCTTTACACGTTCAGAAGTATCATCATCGCTGCGAAATAAGCAAATTAAGCTGCGCGTCCATCAATATCAAGACCATAACGATTATTCTTTACGCTCTCCGCTACTGCTTCACGTTCGGAGTAACCATACTCCATATAAACCTTCATCAAAACATCAAAGGCATAAACCAAGAAATGACCTGAAACTATACAAAGATCCACTAATCTCAGTAAATTGATACAGGCTCATAAAGCCCATTTGCCAGTATGAAACTTTTCGGTTTTGAAACTATTTTGAGCCATAGTTTCATTCCCGCAAATGATACGTTTCCTCGGCTGAAAGCCTTGTAATATGGGGCTTTAGCGGTTGTCGTGTATATCATCAAGTTTCCTCTTCCGAGTCCAGCAGTCTCTTTAAATCTTCTACATCCGGCAAGGCCCTGCGCAGCTCATCTGACATATCCTTCGATGTTTTATAAGTTGCCACACCCATAGGTTTTGTGTAGTCCTGGATGACATAATCCACGAAGGACTTATTCATGTCCTTACATAGGATAATTCCTATTGCGGGATTCTCATGCGGCTTACGTTCAAAACCATCCAGCACGCTCAAATATCCCTGCAGCTGCCCAAGATAAGATGTTTTGAACTTCCCGGTTTTCAGTTCCACCGCCACAAGGCAATTTAGATCCCGGTTAAAAAACAGAAGGTCTATGTACTGATCTTCTCCAAACGCATCCAAATGATACTGATTTCGGATAAAAGCAAAGTCCTTTCCGAAGGTCAGAATGAAATTCTTCACATTATGAATAATGGCGTTTTCCACGACCTTCTCATCAATATCCATTTTATCCCGGATGCTCAGTTCCTCCACATTGATATAATCCAGCAGATACTCATCCTTAAAGGTGTTAATCGCACGGAACGCCTGCTCCGCTGCCGGAAGTGTTTGCATGAAGTTGTTTGGGAGATTGCCCTGGTGATGGTAATCATCTGCGGCAATTCCTCTTTTCAGTGCCTCATAGCTGAGTTTCTCTGACACGACCCTTCTGATGTAAAAGAGACGTTCATCATAGTCCTTTACTTTCGATAGAATAAGGGTGTGATGAGAAAATCCCACTTGTAAAAAATCATCTATTGGAAAGCCTTCTGAATTTGGCAGATGTGTCTGCCAAATCTGCAACGCGCTTTTATCACTGTTTTTGGCAGACGCATCTGCCAAAACTATTCCTTCAACTTTCGACAGAGCAGCCGTCTGCCGATCATGAGCAGTCCATTCCTCATAGAAAGTCCGCATATTCCGCAGGTTCCTGGCTGAGAAACCTTTCAGTCCGGGAAGTTCCTTATCCAGCCGCTCACTAATGGTATCAATTGCACCTTTACCCCAGAATCCCTTTCTGGAATTCATCGAGATGTATTTGCCAATCCCGTAATATAGTTGAAGTTGCTTTTCATTCACCGAGCGTGCAGCATCATATTGGCTTTGCAAAATTGCGGTTTTGATAATTTCTACAGCATCGTCATATTTTTGTATTTCACTCATGATTCTTCCCCTGCATCCTCTTCTCAAATCTGAACGTCCATCTGGGTATTGCTCGTCAGTCTGCGATGCCCCTTCTAGATCATTTGGATCGGGATGATGACTATTATAAAACTCGACAATATGGAATCCGCAGCGGTTCACATAGAAATGGATATTCCGCCTCTCAAAATACGGCATGACGGTTTCCCAAATCTTAACTTCCGAGCGGAACTTTTCAACCTCGCACCATGCGGCATATCCGCTGCCCTTGCCGTGTACGGATTTCCGCAAGCTGAACCTGCATCTCACGCTCCTGCTCGGCTTCATCCAGATAGTACTTCCATTCAGATTTTAGAGCATCATTGGGATGGCCTTCCAACCATTGACAACCAGGACTGTTCTCTACCATATAATGGGTGATACAGTCCGGTGTAAAAAGCTGCGTGGCGGTAGAGATGTTCTCCTTCGTGATCTTTAGCAAGTAAGCAAACACTATTCCCCATTTTCGGGAGCTGACAGAAGGAGCTGCGCCAGCTCTTCCTTGTCAAGCGCCGCAAAGTTGATCTGATCTCCGCTTAAGATCGACTCCGCCAATTCCTTCTTTGCCTCCTGCAGATGCAGGATACGCTCTTCAATGGTGTTTTTTGCAATAAGAGGGAACACGGTTACCGGATTGACCTGTCCAATGCGGTGCGCACGGTCCGTTGCCTGATTCATCACTGCAACGTTCCACCAGGGATCATAGTGAACCACGATATCCGCTCCGATCAAATTGAGTCCTGTTCCTCCGGCTTTCAGCGAAATCATGAAGACCGGCGTCGTATCCGTATTAAACTGATCCACCATAACCAGTCGGTCTTCCTTAGACGTCTCGCCGGAAAGGTGATAATACGCAATCCCCTCTTTTTTGAGGTCGTCCTCAATCAATTTCATCATGGACACGAACTGCGAGAAAACCAGAACCTTATGGCCGGCATCAATGATTTCCTTCAGGAATTCAATGAGCTCCGTTCTTTTTGCACTGGGTCCATGATAATCATCATAAATCAGAGACGGGTCACAGCAAAGCTGACGAAGCTTGGTGATTTCCGAGAGAACCTTAAAGCGAATGCTCTTATAATCCTTTTCCTTGTTTAATACATAGCGAATCTTTGATTCCTGGGCATCATAGAGTTTTCGCTGTTCTCCCTCAAGGGTAATATAGCGAACCTGCTCTGTCTTCTCGGGGAGATCATCAAGGACGTCCGTTTTAAGCCTTCTCAGCACAAACGGCCCCACCATCTGTCTGAGACGCTGCAAGTGAATGTCATCCTCGTGCCTCGTTGCAGGATACTCAATCTCTCTGTAGAACCGTTCGTAGTCAAACAAAAATCCCGGCATGAGGAAATCAAAGATGCTCCATAGCTCACCAAGCCTGTTCTCAATCGGAGTTCCGGTTAATGCCAGACGATGGGTGGCACTTACGATTTTTACCGCCTTTGCCGCAATGCTTCCCCTGTTTTTTATGTACTGCGCTTCATCCAGGACCATGATCCAGTAGGTCTTCCCGTCATAACTATCAATGTCGCGCTTGAGAAGATCATATGAGGTAATATAGACGTCCGCATCCATGGAATTGATGATCTCCAGCCGCTTTTCCCGCTGCCCCACGATTACTTTTGCACTCAGCGCTGGCGCAAACTTCCGGATTTCCCCTGCCCAGTTATACACGAGGGAAGTTGGACAGACAATCAAAGAGGGCTGATTGCTGCAGTTGTTCTCCTTGTCATACAGGAGCACGCTGAGCACCTGAAGAGTTTTCCCGAGGCCCATATCATCCGCCAGAATGCCGTTGAACCCGGACATAAACAGGCGCTTGATCCACATAAACCCTTCAACCTGATAGTTGCGCATGACATCCTTGAGCGATTCAGGAACAGCAAACTCTGTCTTTCTCGCCGTATCATACGCATCAAGAAGACCGACAAATGCCTGAGAACGATCCACGTTCAATTCGCTGTGGGCACTCAGCATCTGATCCAGATACAGCGCCCTGTATGCCGGGAGATGCATCTTTCCCTTTACGAAGTCTTGAATAGACACATTGGCTGTCTCAAGGAACTCCAATATGACATTGTAGTTTTCTGTCAGATCGACGAATGTGCCGTTCTTCAGAAGGTGATAATCTTTTCGTTTCTGATAGGCAGCCAGAATTTCTGAGAACTCCTCCATTGTAAAATCTTTGGAAAGCAGACTCAGATTAAGCAAGTTCCCATCAAGAGATATATCGACATCGAACCCCCATTTTCTTTTGATTTTGAGTTTTCTGAAATCCGCAGATCCCTTGGTTTCACCCAATACCATCAGCTCATCCAGACCGTATTTAAGAAAGGGAAAAATGGATGTCTCCTCGTCATATCGAAAGGCTGTATGACTGGCCTCATCGTATTTGGGGAACCATTTGTATACCGCTTCACGCAAAAAGGCTTCATCCATCCCATTTCGCACAGATGAATGTGCATCTTCTTCCATGAGCTCATATTCCAGCTCGCCGTATTTGATCTTGGCATTTAAGAGAATTGCTTCAAGGTCTTCATTATAATCAAGAAAGAAAGTGGCCTTGCCTACTGCCGGGATGAAATTCTGAACAGATTCCTGTGCATAATCGGTAATATCAAATTCTTTCATCAGCTGAGGAAGAACCCGCCGATAAAAGGGAGCAATCTGAGACCGGGTGATATTTAGCGCATATTTCCCATTTTTTGCGTTGTCATAGAGCGCTAAATATGCGTTTACCTCCTTACGTGGCACACGGATGAGCTTTGCTCCCCTTGGAAAATAGACAAACTTTGCTCCGTTTATTTTCTCTGGGAGCGTTCCCTCAAGCGCAATACCGGTGATTCGTTTCTTGTCATCCGTTTTTGGATAGAGATCGAGATGAATCTGTGGCTGTCCATCCTCTACCGTCCGCTCCACATCGCAAATCCGAACCGTATGTCCCAAAGAAAGCTCAAAGAACATATCCAGCAATAGCGGTGTAAGACGAATACTCTCTCCGTCCCTTAAGTCGTCACCGTGGTATGGATCTTCCATCTCGCAAAATGCCTGATCCAGGAGCTCAATGATGGCTTGCGAATGAGGATAAAACTTGTCCGTCAGAAAGTTGAAGTGATTCTTGGTTGAAATCCTATAGGATTCCTTGTTTCTTATGGTTGTTATAAACGCCTTTAACTTTCTGATCAGGTACTTTTTATCTTCTCCACACTCAATGGAGAGCATGTATGTGTTATCCTTTCTGCTGATGAAAGGAATCACCTGCAGCATTCGTCCCAATGATTTCTGAACCAATGCAGGTATATGTTCATACCTTTCAATCAGCAGCTTTGCCGGATCATCATTGGCAATGGGATCTTCCTTACGTTCAAGATACTCCTTAAACAAACGCATTCCCACCACCTGGTGGACACAGAGCGTATTTCCATCCTTTGCATCCACGCACGGATAGATGCTGCACATTGGGTTCGTACAATCAATATGAGTCAAATCCGTTAGATTCGCAATCATCGTGACCGCTGTGTAATGTGCTTCAGTGGGAAAGATGACCTTCATGATCACCTGATCGGGATCCAGTGAATAGGGATCCGGAGTAATGTCTGTCTCTACCTGGTTATCCTTTATGATCTGCTCTGCTTCTTTCAGCCTGGCCGCCATGATTTTGTATCGATTCCGAAAAATCCGGTTAACATCATAGTGAGAATACGGAATGGAAAATCCGTCATTCTCCGGTGTTACCTCCAGTGCTTCCTCTACAGGCTCTTTCTGAAAGCGACTCAGGTCAATTTGCTTTCGCTTCTCATCAAGTCCATTGCGCCATTCCGGATAAATGCTGTTCAGCATCATAAGGCCAGCACCCATATGCTTGCAGGCAAACCCATTCTGCGCATCAAGGCATTCGCAGCTGATTCTCATACGGGTTTTCGGTTCCAGAAAGATCTTGACTTTATAGTCTTTTCCCTCATCATTAACCGAACAGATAAACGCATTCCCGCGAATGACAATGTTTTCAAGAACAGCATCTGCATCAAAAAGCTCCTTCGCCTGCTCAAGAACGCTTTGAGAAAAAAACTGACTTAAATCCATAGTTCACCTTCCAAATCGTAACCTGCGAATTACTGCTGCATGGCCGAATGAATCGCCTTGATTCTGTTGTTCATTCCAGGATGATCATATTCAAGAAACTCAATCACTGGATGCGGGTTCACATCCACCAGTTCGTCATTGCTCAGCCGTTTAAACGTTCCAATAAGTTCCTCGCCATATCCATTTTTTACTGCCTCACGATCTGCCTCATATTCCTCAATGCGGGAGCGATAATTGCTGAAGATCCCCCAAAGAAAACCGACGGGCGTCAGCAGCATGCCGATTGTGTTCATGATCATCGTATAGTTGTTTTGAGCCGTTCCAAAAGAATTACGGATCCATGCGGCTAAAGCAAACACCGGAGCCGGATCATGAATCAGGACAACTACGAGTGCAAACAATATGACGGATGACAGATAGGTCAGGTAATTGAGCACATTCTTTTTGTGCTTCAGGTGGCCGATCTCATGGGATAAAACTGCGAGCAGTTCCCGTTCGCTGTTTTCATTCATGAAATTATCCGCAATGCCAAATTCTCTGTGCCAAAAGAGCTTCAGCAAAAACGCATTCTTTGAGGTCGACTTTTTGGATTCCTCATAGATATTGACCTTTTTGACCTTCTTTTTCGATCCTTCCTGAAGCTGATTGATTTTATCAAGAAGCTCTCCCTCCGGCATCGGGATAAAATGATACTGCAGCCTGAGGATGAAATACGACAACAGCTGAAGGATGGCAAAGAACAGAAATCCCACAGCCAGAATCGAAAGCGCAATCAAAAAGGATTTTCCCCAGCCAAGCGTAAAGCCATTGGTCCATACGGATAAATGCTCACAGATAAAGATCACGCCCACAGTCAGGCATATACCAACGCCTACGCTAAACAGCGTGGAGATCACCGTTTCTTTCGCAAACTCCTTCCCCGTCCGTTTGTTCATTCCGTACTTTTCTTCGATTTTGAACACGGAAATCCACTGCTGAACAATACTCAACGTCGTCTCGGGAATGACGAAAATGAACGCGGTCAGTAAAGCGATGAAATACAGGTTTCCATTGCAAACCTTTTCAATCCAGGGATACATTCCGCACAGAATCAGTGGAATTTCCACGAGAAAGCCTAAAGCGGTAAAGGCCATTCCCAGCTTTCGATAATCTGCCTTGTATGCAATAAACTTCTGATACCGCTCCGGATCAAATACGTCTGCAACGGCAGGCGGAAGCGGTTTTTTCCTCTGCTCATCCACAAGACACATCAAAAAGCGATCAAACAGAACCTGAATCAATGGAAAAAGAATCAATATAGCTCGAGCTGACATAGTATTATCTCCAATTCTCTCTCAAAAAGGATGGATCAATCGTTTGATTTTACCATAGAGCAAACAGCAGAAACAATAGCTTTCTTAAAAGTCCTGCAAATGTCAAACCGTGTCAAAGCAAAAAAAGAGCCATTTCGGCTCTTTTGGAACTATGCTTTTGAGTGAATCTGATAAAGCAATATGCAAAACAGCGCGACCAGAGCGACCACACCGAGAAAGGCAAGGATTCGCTGGAGGATGGAGGGATGAAACGGAACCGTTTCCGTTCCGGTTTCCTGCTCCTCCCCTGCCAATTTCACATCTGCTCTCTTTTCGTCCGGAGATGTTTCCATTATGCGAGGCCATCCTCCTTCATTGCCTGGATCATCCGTTCAACACACTGCTCTGCCATGCGCAGCTCCTTTGCCTCAGCCATCACCCGGATGACAGGTTCGGTGCCGCTTTCCCTTAAAAGCACACGTCCGGAATCTCCGAGGATGGCTTCCTGCTCCTTAACAGACTCCTGAACACGCTTGCTTTGACGGACTGCTTCTTTGTCCTTGACAGGAACGTTTTTGAGGACCTGCGGATATGTCTTGACCGGAGCGGCAAGATGGGAAAGCGTCTGCTTGCTGTCCATCATCGCTTCCATGACTTCAATGGAGGTCAGGATGCCATCCCCTGTGGTTGCATACTTGCTGAGGATGATATGGCCGGACTGCTCTCCGCCTACACGGTATCCGTTGGCTACCATGTTTTCGTAGACATAACGGTCTCCGACCTTTGTCTTTTCATACCCGATTCCGGCTTCGTCCAGCGCCTTATAAAGACCAAAGTTGCTCATAACCGTCGTTACAACCTTGTTGCCCGACAGTTTGCCTTCCTTTTTAATTTGATTGGCCAGAATATAAATAATCTTATCGCCGTCAACGACCTGACCGTGTTCATCCACCGCCAGGCAGCGGTCTGCATCTCCATCATATGCAAAACCAACATCCAGATGATTCTCAAGGACAAATCTCTGAAGCCCTTCAATGTGGGTTGAACCGGCATTGCGATTGATGTTAAATCCATCCGGCTCAGCATTAATGACAAATGTCTTTGCACCTAATGCCTCAAATACGTTTCTT
>JAFUZM010000008.1 GCA_017476605.1 Clostridia bacterium | reverse complement strand
TCAATATTGCCACAACGATAACAGAGCTCATTGTCGCAGATGCCATCATTTTCAAAATACGACAGGATGTTGCCGACAGTGGTCTCGGCAATGTTGTTCAGAGCTTCCTCCGTCAGAAATGCCTGATGGGAGGTGACAATCACATTGGGCATGGAGATCAGCCGGGACAGGAGATCATCATTCAGAATGTGCCCACTGCGGTCTTCAAAGAAAACATCCGCTTCCTCCTCGTACACATCCAGGCAGGCAGCCCCTACTTTCCGCGCTTTGATGCCATCCAGCAGTGCCTCGGCGTCGATCAGGCCGCCACGGGAGGTGTTGACAAGGATCACACCCTTTTTCATTTTGCCAATGGCCGCGTCATTGATCATATGACGGGTTTCATCTGTCAAAGGACAGTGCAGGGAAATGATATCACTGCGTTCAAAGAGTTCATCCAGAGAGACGTAGTCGATGCCACTGTCTGCAGCAGGGAACCGATCATACGCGATCACATGCATGCCAAAGCCCCGACAGATGTCGATGAAGATTCTTCCGATCTTGCCAGTGCCGATAACGCCTACTGTTTTTCCATGAAAATCAAAGCCTGTCAGGCCACTCAGAGAGAAATTGAATTCACGTGTGCGGTTGTAGGCTTTGTGGATGCGGCGCACAGAGGTGAGCAGCAGGGCGATGGCATGCTCGGCTACCGCATAAGGCGAATAGGCAGGCACATGGACAACATGAATTTTTCCAAACGCTGCCCGTACATCCACATTGTTGTACCCGGCTGAGCGCAGGGCGATTAACTTGACACCCATTGCATACAGCTTGTCGATGACTGCCGCATTCACCGTATCGTTTACGAATACACATACGGCTGCACAGTTCCGCGCCAGTTCTGCGGTATCCTCATTCAGCTTTGTTTCAAGAAAGCGGAATTCAATGTTATGCTGCTTCCCATATTGCTCAAAAGAGGGCTTGTCATATTCTTTGGTATCGTAAAAGGCAACCTTGATCATTGTATTCTTCACCTGACTTTCAATTTGTATACGATTTGGATGGATCAGTTCAGTGTCAGCAGTAAGGCCATCTTGAATTTCTCTGTAGCTTTGACCGAATGGAGTCCGCCTTTGGCGAACATAAAGTTTTCACCTGCTTTAACGGGGTGCGCCTTGCCCTCATATCCGATGATGCCCTCGCCATCCAGGACAAAGATCAGCGCTTCGCCCGGCGCAGCGTGTTCGAAAAGGCCGGTTCCCTTGTCAAAGCTCATCAGGACGAATTTCAGCGTCGGCTCGTTGATGATATCCATGTTTACGATCTGTCCCTCCTGGTAGAGAAGCAGCTCTTCAAGCTTAAAGACCTCTCCGACCTTGATGTTATCCGTCATGTTCGTGTCTCTTCTCAAACAGATCTCGGTATAGACTGCGCCTGACATAGAGCATATGCCCACAGGAATCTCTGCAGGGGTGATCAGGCAATGTCCGGCCTGCAGAGAAAAGACAGATCCATTGCCTGTATAGACTTCCATTTCGCCCTCTGCCATGACGAGCAGCTTTGGATGGGGATAGGTTTCAGCACTGATGTCTGTTTTTGCCGCGAGGGAAAAGTGGTAGATGGTATCTGTCACACGCATCGACACCGTGCATCCGGGCACGGGTGGATTTTCCTGAGCAATCGCGAATACCTTGCCTGCCTGAATCATTTTCTTCCCGCCTTTTCATCAAAGCGTGCTTTCACAGCGGTGAAATCCTCCACCAGCTCCGCAGCACCAAGATATTTTCCCTTCTCATCCCGAACGGCAGCATAGATGACTCGAACCGGATGATCGTCATTGGGTGTCCAGACCTCCATATAGTCTCTTGCACCGGACTTGAAGTCATCCAGCAGCTGCTTGACCATAGGTTTTACCCGTTCCGGATGGCATTCATATGTGGAGCGGTCCAATGCGGAGAGAGGACGTGAGAATACCTTGCCTTCATTGGTGAAGAAACGGTTGATATCCTCTTCATCAATGAAGGTGATATCAATGGGCAGTACCCTGAAAAGACCGTTCAATTGGGCCATGTTCAGTTTACCACCAGGGAAACAGAGGAGCCCGTCTGTCATGGTTTCCGGGATTGTTTCGCTTCGCGCAGCCAGTGCCAGATCGCCCTCTGTCCAATTTGGGGCAGAATCAATAAAGACAAAGCCCATCTCCGGGAGATCCCGATAGGCGTCCAACCATTCGTCCCTGGTCAGATGCTCAAGGCACAGAGGGAAGAAGATGTTCTCCTCCTTGTAGATCATCTCTTTCATGCGATTCAGCACGGCTTCTGCAGCCGTCTTTTCAGAAGAGAAGGTATCTGCAGAGATTGTCTGTGCCAGCCGGGCAACCTCCGCCTTAATTTCGTCATCCACACCCCACATCACATTGTTTGGACCGGTGATGCCATGGTGCAGCAGCATGGGCATCAGGATGCTTTCCTTTTTGCTGTACAGCACACCGATGCGTCGCAGCGTTTTGAGATCATCTGACAGTGCTGAAACCTGTCCTGCATTCAGCGCTGACAGGGCATGATCAATGATCTTCAAAAGCGCCTTGTTTTCCCTGCGCAGGACATCCACCGGATGGCCCTCCGGAACGTTGTTCCCAGCGCCGTTTGCTGCATTCTGTTCTTCTTCTGCCCAAAGCTCAGCTTCCGTCTTGCCGTGGAACAGGGCAGAGTGCAGGTCACAGAGCTTTTGCACCTCCTGCATGGGCAGACCATCATCAATGAGGCCCTGCTCTGCCTTTACAATATCATGTACAGACACACTTTCAAAATCCCGGACAAAATCGGCCCGCACGCTCTCAAGGTCCTCGCCTTGATTGAGCCGTTGGATCAGTGTCTTCAGTTTGGTGTTCCGGTCCTCACCGGAGCCGGAAACGGGAATGGGATCCATGATTCGGAATACCTGTGATCTGATATCCCTTTTCCTCGAAAGCGGCAATGATTCTTTCCATGGGGATGCCCTTGATTGCAGCGCCCTTGGGTATAGTCATCACCTTCCCCATGAACTTCATGGCAATGGGACTTGTTATGTCCTTAAAGCCGAGATCTGCCATGATTTCCTTGACTTCCGGGTACTCCTTCACTAATTCTGCGACGGTTTTTGTGAGGTTAAGTTCCTTCATATCCTCGTCCTCCTTCCTGTTACAGAGATAGTATAATCGGGAATATCAGACAAATCTGTATCTGCAGATACAGATCACAAAATATTTCCGAGTCTCATTGGAGGAGGGAGGAGATAAGCAGGAACTTGAATCGGATACTATGAGACTGAGGGAATCTTCTATGCCCGGATGACGTTTCCGGAGGCAAAGAGGTGCAAGTGGATTTGGAAATGAATGATAAATCGTTCATGGATCTGTCAAAGATAAAAAGTGCTCAAGAGTACGTTTTTCATGGAGATCCAGACAATTTCACACAAGGCAAAGATTTCAGCGCTCCAGTCTCTGTAGGAGCTCGGAGTCTTTTGGAGGAATCAGGCATATTCCTGTGTACCAGCATGAAGACTGGTACACTCTCCCGACTACTGTATCTTTGTGATGTGTGTAGCGCCTTGGTCGTCCGTATTGCCCGTGTACTGGTATGGGTGGCTTTCTCTGACAATAATATAGGTTAAGCTGAAATTAGTGATTCTCCCGTACTGCGCAACTTTGTTTCGGATCAAAACGGAGTGCCGACAGGGCACTGGCCTGTATGCTGCGTAAGGCAGGTCCTCAATTGTGTTCACAGTGAATGAAACATCATCCGGACAGACCGTATGCCAGGGCGACACGATTATGATTCCTTCGGCCCCCTCGTTGTTTTCCTCTTATGTTTGCTATATTCTTTTACAACCTCTTCCGGCCCCTGCAATGTGATCTTGCCTGCGTACTGGAAGAGCCATCCAAAGAAAGTTGGACTGATTGAGGTTTTCACAACAGCCTTAAAGGCGCGATCAGAGATGGGAATGCAAGTAAAATTCTGTCCAAACCGATCTATGATTTTCCCGATGAGATTGTTGTCACAGATAAGCGTGACTTCCTGCTCCGGGCCTGAGTACATCTTGTATGCTGTGCTGTAATAATACCCAATGTCAAAGTCTTCCGGAGCGGGCTTAATCGGCTCGTCAAGGATGATGACTTCCTGGATATGATCGACTCTCGGGGTCAGAATCGTATCGCGCTCCTCTTCATGAGCAACGAGATAATACCGGTCATTGTTCCAGATCAGTGCATAAGGAGAAACGACGTATACGTGGCCATCTCGGTGCTGGATTTGTTCAAGACTGACGGTGTAATCCAGCATCAGATATTGGATCTTCTGCTTGGTGATAATGGCCCGATATAAGTCATCTGCGACATACATGTTTCGTCCGGCAGCATTTTTGATCGACAGGAGGCTTTCTGTATTACAAAGAAGATTCTGGCGATCTGAAATGCTGGCAAGCGCAGCCAGATGATCAATGATATGCTTACTCCGCTCAGCGCTGATGAACTGGGAGGCGGCGACGGCATCAATCAGGATTTTCAGCTCGACATTAGGAACTGTAAAATATTAACTTGAACAAAAGTATTGACAATCGAAAATTTGGGTGTATAATTAAGGTTTTGCGTTTTTTAAGGAAAAACCAGAAAAAAGCCGAGATTACCGAACATTATCATCGCTGCTGTCAATATTG
>JAFUZM010000001.1 GCA_017476605.1 Clostridia bacterium | reverse complement strand
TTTTGTTGGCTAATCCTTTCGAAAACCTATGATTTACGGCGATAAACGTTCAAATAGTAACAACGTTCTTTCTGACTGCCCAGAATCATTTAATTTGCGAGAAAACTGCCATTTCGGGTGCAAATAAATTTCGGCTATACATCTGTTTGCCATGTAGACATGTGATTTTGTAACATTTGCGAGCTTCTTTAAAGAGATGTTGACAGAAAAAGATGACGAGCAACCTTGATGGCTGGACCATCTGAGATTCAAAGACTGTGGGAAGAGGCCGCAAACATATGGATGAGCTGTGAATTTTGTGGAGTGGAATCCATAACACAACGACTGAAGGTATCGTTTTGGCGCTACAAAAAGAAAGCTCTGAAAGAATTGAATTGCAATGCTTTCAGAGCTTTCTTTGATCATGGGTGTCGAAACTTTTGCCAATAGTTATTCACTCTTAATTTTGCTGATCCATTCTGCAAAATGTGGGCAAGAAGCAATTATTTTATTGATGCCGATTAACTCAGCAATTTCAATTCCCTGGGTTACTTTGCGATAATCAGGCTTGATTTGTAAAATCCGCTTAGAGGGTGCGGCCTCAGGAGAAGAATTGATGTCCTCTGGTGTTCCAAAAGAGGCTCTAATCTCAGTAATACGGCGGACTGCTACATTATCTGCAATACAAGCAAACGCAGATGGTTCGGAAAATAAAAGTGCTTCATATTCATGAACTATCAAGTTGGCATGGCAATTTTGACAATGAATATCCTCATCAATTGCTGCTTCTATTTCTGCCACATGCTGATATGTATCAGTTCTTTGATGATTCATACTTGGAGTATCCGAAGGAAGTCTAAAATAATCTAGCATTGTGGTTATATACGCATTTTTATCACTGCAAAGCAAGCGCAATTCATTTGCAATTTTTGCATATGAGCTGACACCGCCGCGCTCTCTGCCACCACTCACATAACGTTTGGTGGGAAGTATAACTGGAGTTGTAAAAATATTCTGAGATACAAAATATGGCGAGAGAATCCTATTGACGAATTGCTCTTCAGCTTGACCTTCGCATAGTATTATTACACGTCTCATATTGTTAACCGACCTCCAAAAAGATTCTTATTCCAAAGGTCACCAAGCGAATAATCTTTTTCCAGCCAAGCACTTAATTTCTCGGAGTTGAGTCGTCGAAAGGCGCTCCCTTTGTTACTGTTGTCAACCACAATAACATCATCTGGGTCGAACCAGTTCAGCAATTCCACAGACTGTGTAGACAAAATGAGCTGTTTTTTTTGCGAAACGCTCTTAACTAGCTCCGCAAGCACGGTTATTGCAAAGGGATGCAAACCTAATTCAGGTTCATCAACAATAATCGTAGAAGGCATTAATTCTTCCGGTTGAAGCAAAAGAGTCGACATGCAAATAAATCGCAGAGTACCATCTGATAGTTGAGATGCTGTAAATATATCATCACAATACTTTTTTTGCCATTTTAATACAATTAGGTCATGATTGTTTTCGTTTGGTGTCAGCACAAAATCATCAAAAAAAGGTGCAATAGTACGTACAGTAGCAACAATTTCTTTATATTGCATTGGATAATGTTCACGTAATCTTAGAAGGAAAGCAGCAAGATTGCTTGCATCCTGTTGAAAGACTACGTTGTTCACGACATTATGTTCTTGCTTTACCTTGGCAGTACGTCCGGTATCATGAAAATGGTAAACACGCCAACTCTCTTTTTCAAGGATTGGTTTGACAAAATCGTCCAGCTGATTCTTGACGCCATTACGCCATTGTGATTCGCTATGTCCACTGGCGATAATAGATTCATTATTATAATTAGGCCCATAATATTTGAAATACTCTTTCTGAAAAATGAGCCTGCCATCATCCGTGGGAATCAGTACAAATCCATAGGCATCATCACCAAAAAAGAATTCCATTGATATTTCATCTGTGGTTTTTAAACCGTTGTAAAATAATGAAGAAACACCGCTTTGCTGAGATGTAACAGCAAGATTTTGCCGTAGTATATTCTGCAGAAGCGTAAATACCGACACGAAGTTTGATTTGCCCGCACCGTTACTTCCAATCAGTACATTAATGGCTTTCAAATCAATGCTGCATTCATAAATTGATTTGTATCCCTTGATAGCGATTCGCGACAGCTGTCCTTCTCTGAATGCCATGTGATGATCCTCCTATGTTTCCGTTGTGATAAGATCAATGATGGTTGTAGCATCATGGAAATAAGTATTTCTGCTATAGCTCCTATTTGTTGTATATATGAAAATTTTACCATATTGATTTAATGGTGGCAATACATTTAAATGGTTTTCTGGATTCATACACATTTTTTAGAAAACAATACATTCCATCGATACATTTATGAGTTGGAATTTCAACTTTATACTTAATCAACCCAAGTGTTGTAAAATTTGTGGGTGATAAAATGATGAGTTAAAGGGGACACTTTGTCAAGAGCATGGACGGTCATTCAGTACTGAACGTCATAAATTGTCCATTCGAGGCGATGAGGAGAGAATGTGATCTGAATGATTGATCTTCATAGCAATGCTTAATGAAAATAACTTTATTTTCATGCACGGATGCAACAATGTTTTTTGACAGCCAGCGAGGAGCTATGCAAAATGGATAGAGGTTATTCCTTCTGCGCATGTCTGCCTTCACGCTCCAGTGTTTCAAGAAGTCGGCCTACGGCCGAGTCTCAAAGAACATAAGCTGATTTACCAATTTCCAAAAGTGAAGCCCAGCGCTTGTATCTTCTGTCCATAAATAGTTCATCTCATCGTTCCTCTTCCAAGGTGATCTTGTTCTGATCAAGCTTTAAAACCTTAAAACTCTTATCCGATACGTTCAGCCCATCACAATTTCGAAGGAACAGCATGTATTGGTTGGAAAACTCAAAATTGATGAATTTTCTGATGGCATCATTGATCAAAATATCTGCATTATCTATCACAATAAACTTGTTCTTGCACTGTTTCATTGAATCCAGAATATGATCGGTTTTATAGTTGAACAGTTTGATTGCGTTGTATTCCTCAGTTAGTCTTAAATCCTCCAGCATTTCGTAAAGAAATGTTTTTCCTGTAGCGCTGTCTCCACCGACCAGGGTAATTCTGTCATCGAAGGTTAAGTCATATGAAAATGGAGCCGCGGAAAATGCAATGTTTTTATAAATCATTCGCTTCCCTCCTGGCGTACTCTTTGCTCCACCATGTCTGATAGCCTACGCCTCCGGTCACTATATCCTTGTCATTGAAACGTATTTTTGTATCTTCAGGAATCTCGGCAAAGGATGGTCTTGACATATAGATCTTAATATTATCCAACATAAATATGATTTTGAGGACGTTCGGGCCACATTCTTCTACGCAAACGACTTTATCGGGATTCTTTACAATGTTGAGCAATGTTTTGCAGCCAGAGGACAAATTACGGATTGTACCTAACCCATATTTTGTCTCTATGTGCTTATCTGAAGTCACCTTTGCATCATCAATTTGTTTGATGAGATTTCTTTCATTCTCAGATATTTCTTCATTTCCTGTATTCAAATTGAAATATAGGTCGTTTTGAAGAATCCAGTCTTTTGAATCTTTTTTCTCCGTATATATCAATCATTCTGTGTCACTCTTTCCGAACATAGTGTTCAGGTATTTACTTCATATTTTTTGCTTCTCGTTGCAATTCTTTGCTGAAGCCTGTAAGATTAACAGGAGATAATATGATATCTGTTCATCAACTGTCATTATTCGTCTTATTTGTAAGAATATAGAAGTTGAGGAATGCCTTTCTTTGTTTCGCTCAATCATTTTATTCCGTGAATCGTCTTTATGTAAAGTGTTTCGTCTCTATTTTCCCTTCTTATGGTAAGGCCTACATAAGAAAGGAAAACGACACCCGATTATGGAGAGCGTGAGAAACGTAAGCAGGGAGATCGAAGCTCGGGGGAAGTCTCATGGGAGCATTCGGTGGATGAAGGCTGAAATGGGATAAGGCCGTTGGGATTATGATGGAAAGTTCGGAAACCTGATCTTTTCTGAGAGCAAACATCATCAAAACGATAAAGGAGAAATTTTCAAGGCAAAGTGACGGGCGTGCATTTGTTTGAGGGATTCACTGTTGTTTCACGGGTCTTTGCGCGAGTGACCATAACTTGACATCCATTACGGCAGCATGGTATATTGACAAAGAACTGAATAGCTTTCCCGCACCATCCGGTGCGGAGGTCAGGGGCATCCGAAACCTTGCCGGCTGCATGCTATAAGGCTGGGTTTTGGATGTCCTTTGTACTTAAAACGAGGAGGATGCATATGAAGATCAAGCCATTTGCTGTTGAGGAATGGATGAATGCTTACGAGACCGGGGCAAAATACAATATTGCGGAGACCTGTGTGGATTCGGTATCTGCAGACGAGCTGTTTGCCCTGTGCGGCGAGGATGGCGACGCGTTCTGGCGGGAGTTCAGCGCTCGAAGGCTGACGTATGGCAACATCGAAGGTGCGCCGGCGTTTAAGGAAGGCGTGTGCGGGTTGTACCGTACCATTTGCCCGGAGGAGGTTGTGACCACCCATGGCGCAGCCGGCGCAAACCATCATGTGTTCTATTCGCTGGTAGAACCCGGAGACCGGGTGATCAGCATCATGCCAACGTACCAGCAGCTCTACTCCATCCCGGAGGGATATGGCGCGGAGGTCATCCGTCTGCCCTTGCTTAAAGAAAACGGGTATCTGCCGGACCTTGATACGCTGCGCCGTCTGGCTGTACCCGGAACAAAGCTGATCTGCGTGAATAACCCCAACAACCCCACCGGCGCGCTGATGAACAGGGAGATGCTGGAGCAGATTGTTGAAATCGCGCGTGAAGCCGGCGCATGGGTGCTGTGTGATGAAGTCTACCGGCACCTTGTGCAGGAGGACGTATGGTGTGATTCCATTGTGGACCTGTATGATAAGGGCATTTCTGTCAGCAGCATGTCAAAGGTCTTCTCCCTGGCGGGTCTCAGACTTGGGTGGATCGCGACCCATGACAAGTTGCTTATTCAATCGCTGCTTTCTCATCGGGACTATAATCACATCAGCTGTGGCATGTTCGATGAGGCACTGGCGGCAGTGGCGCTGCACCATGCGGATGCCCTTCTTAGTCGCAACCGGGGTATTGTTCGGGGAAATCTGTCGCTGCTGGACGCCTGGGTGCGTTCAGAGCCCCGCATATCCTATGTGAAGCCGCAGGCAGGCACCACAGCGCTGGTGTATTACGACTATGATTTGCCGTCCTATGATTTCTGCGCACGGATGTATCACGAAACCGGTGCTTTTGTCACTCCTGGCGACTGCTTTGAGCAGCCAAAGAGCATGCGCATCGGATATGCGAGCGATACACAGGAGCTGAGGGATGGCCTGAATGCCATCAGCGCATTTCTGCGTACATTGGAGCAGGAAGGAAAATAAAAGCCATGCCATCGGAGACGTTTGACGTCTGTCCGTGATGGTATGGCAAAAACAGAAATGTAGGAGTTGCAGCATGATTTACCTCAAAAAAGCAAACCCGGAGGATCTCGAAAGGGAATGGCTGTTTGTACGGGAAATGCCGGAGGACGAGAACGGTCTGAGCAACACCTGGCCAAATGTATCCAGGGTAGACTTTGAGAGCAAAGCCCTTCCTTCCATGCTGAGATTTGCGGAAGGGAGAAGTCTTCCGGAAGGATACGTGCCGGAAACCTTCTTTTTCCTGTGGAAGGACGATGAGATCGTGGGTCAGTTCCGGCTCCGTCACTACCTTTGTGAATCGCTGCGTGTCGGTGCCGGGCATATCGGGTATATTATCGCAAAGCCATTCCGCAGGCAGGGACTGGGAACGGAAGGCCTTCGTCTGACCCTTGAGGAAGCGCATCGCATGGTGCCGGAAGAAGAGATTTATCTGCGGGTCAACCGGAACAATCCTGCCTCGCTGCATGTGATGCTGTGCAACGGTGGCAGGATTGTCAGCCAGGATGAAGGGCATTATTATGTCAGAATTGCGAATCCGGGCAAGGGCAGATATCCATCCGTCACAGAGGCAAGGGAGATTCTTGCGGAAGCGGAGCAGTGTAATCCGGGACCATGGGGGAATCATAGTCGGACGGCTGCCCACTGTGCGGAGAGAATTGCTATCCGTTGCGGTATGTGTCCGGATAAAGCGTATGTTCTGGGGCTTCTGCATGATATTGGCAGAAAGTTTGGCAAACGGCATCTGGGACATATTTCCGATGGGTATTCCTATATGATGAGGCTGAATTATCCGGATGCTGCGCGAATCTGCCTGACCCATTCCTTCAATGAGATGAGGATCGAAGGATATGCAGGCAATTTTGACACGACAGAGGATGAAACGGCACTGATCCGGGCGAAGCTAAACGAGGTTGTCCCGGATGATTATGATCTGCTGATCCAGCTCTGCGATGCGATTTCCGGTGCTGAGGGAGTAATGGATATCATCGAAAGGATGTCGGATGTCAAAAGGCGTTATGGAGCCTATGATCAGGGAAAATGGAACAGAAATCTGGAACTCAAGGCGCTTTTTGAAAATCGAATGCATATGGATGTATACGAAGCGGTTGAGAAGGACCGCTTTCATACCTGAATGCTGCCTGTGGGGTGCGGTCAGATCAAACCAATGCGTTTCAGCGTTGCAACACGGCTGCTGATACTTTCTTCGAACTGTTCATCTGTCAAGGACGGATCTCGGGTGTCCTGCCAGATGTGGCAGGGAACCTGATCACAGGAGGCACAGGTGGCATACCGATGCTTGCTCACACAGCAGCTATAGATGCCGCAAGGCTTTCCGCCGGGAAGATAGAACACTTTCCCGCATGCTTTATTGCAGCCGGTGCACGGATTTCCAAACAGGGAACAGGCAGAACAGTCTGTTCCGCAGGCGGACAGGCCGAGAATCTCCCGCTGCGTCTGACGGCTGAAGCCTTTCAGTACCAGACTGTATGATCTGTCCAGCCAGTGTTTCAGCAGGTCATCCGGGATATCTCCATCAGGTTTCACAGAATTCCAGTGCTGTTTGTTGCTGTAGTATCCGGGGATAATGTCCGGATACTGCTGGCGCATCAGTTCTCCCTCCAGAGGTTTCAGTTTCAGGTTAATGTAGTATGGCTGATGATTATCATCCAGCAGGATTGCGGCAAACATTTTGGCGCCGATATGATAGCGGATTCAGTTCCACTCCGGGTGATGAAGACGGTTTTTCCGCATCCCCGAATTCCTGTGACCAGATTCAGGTAGTTAGAAGACCGCTCCTGACAGAATTCACTGATGATTCGATCCGTCTGGGCCTTTCGTTCAATTATTTCCAATGGTGGCTGACCGAAGACCAACGTATATGGATTTGACATTGCGGTTCTCTCCTTGTATATGAGTGCGATTGTGTGTTGTATACTGCTTGTTTATTGTTTCAAAATTATTTACTGTCCGTTTACTGTTCAAAAATTATTTACTGTCTGTTTACTGCCTGAAATTATTTTACTGTCCATTTACTGTTTTGCCAAGTGCAGCTGTGCGTGATTGGTGAACAATAATGCAGCAGGACGGTCTGTGGAATATCCGCCAAATATAGCAATTGAGAAAACCGTAAGATATTGACGTAAATTCATTGCATTAGGAATTCAATCCTTTGTGCCATACGCAAAATACTCTGCGAACATTCTGCCTGCCCACTTTGTCAGTATAGCCAATTATCAGCAATAAGGCTAGTGGAAGAAATATATTCCCACAATGATATAAAACTGGCTCTTTGTGAATTCAACAGGAGGGGCAAGACGTCTATTGCTTGGAATCCTTGACTATTTGGCGGGAATTTCAACCGTAGCGAGATCGATTACCTGGTCAAAGATGGCTGCTTTCACGGTGATGATGGCAGCTTTTGTCGTGTCGAAGTGGTCAGCCAGATCGAGCTGTACATTTTCGGTCAAATTGTCTGCCGTTATCCACACGTCGCGGGCAGTGCAGGAGAAAACCATTTCGCCCTCCTGCTTCACTTCCACGGTGAGCGGAACGTTCAGGGCAGGAATTTTCTTCAGAGTATAGGAAGAGGCGGGAACAGCGGGCAGGTAGGCCGCGATGCCCTCCGCAGCCGTAAGGCTTACGTCGGCCACTGTGCCATCCAAGGTGATTTCTCCGCTCAGCAGCGCTGGCGCGACCTCATCGCTCTTATACATGTTGGCGCGGGCATAGGCCAGGCCTTCCTGGAAGTAAGGGACATAGAATGCGCTGTCGTGACCGCCGTTTTCAATGAAGAAGCGGTGGGCAATGCCAAGCTCGTTCAATTGCTGGTGTAGCTGGATGGCGGGCACGCCAAAGCCGTAACTGTCCTGGTTGCCGCAAATGAAGTACAGGGCATAGGAATCGAGGTAATCCCTGGGCTCTGCGGCGGCAATGGCGTTGGGGCTGTTTTCCGCGCCGAAGCTGAACGCACCGAAGAAGGACACAGCGCCGGTGAAGAAATCCGGATTCCGCAGGGCGACGGCATATGCTCCCTGGCCACCCATGGAGCAGCCCGCTGTCAGGCGGAAGCGGGGATCGTTGATGGTGCGGTATTTGCTGTCGATCAGGGGAATCAATTCTTCGGTGATCATCTTTTCCCATTCGCCGGTCCACCAGCTGTTTTCACTGGAATTTGGAATGACCACGATCATTTCATCAAAGAGGCCCGCTTTGATGCCTTCGTCCAGTAGAGCATCCACGTGGTCAGTACGGTAGGAGGTATGGTCGGAATTAAACTGGTGCAGCAAGTACACGGTGGGATAATACCGGTCGGAGGTCTCGTAGCCCTCAGGAAGGTAAATCAGGTACTTTTCTTCCATGGCGCCACTCTGTCCGTTGGCTGCGGCCACATGGATGGAATCATAGCTTTCCTCATAGAAGCGGGGATTGATGTCCTCCGCATACTGGGCGTCAAAGGCAGTCTTGCTGTATATGCCGATGGGGCCGCTGTACCAGCCGCCACCGCCGAAGGGCAGGTCGTTGTAGGCCCGCACCACGATGGTGTTTTCGCCGCCCACGTCGAGCAGCGAGGGGTCCATCTTAAAGGCACTGAACACAGCCCAGGTGGTATCGCCCGTGGGCTGGCCGTTTTCATCCATACCGGTAGCGGCCACCCGCGTGCCGTTCAGAAACACTTCGCATCGGTCATCCACATAGCCCACGGCCAGGATCAGATCCTGGGCGGTAAAGCTCTCGGGCACGGTGAATTTCTTCACATAGTAGGCGTTGCCTACCACGAAAAAGTCAAAGTAATCCGGACCGTAGAGAGAAGTCACAGTCTCATCATTGATGTTGCCAAAGCCCTTGGTCCACCAGGCCAGACCGGGCTGCACCACGCTCCAGGTTTCGTATTCCTCAGCGGTCAGGGAGGGGACGTCAATGGAAGCGGCAGCACCTACGTACTTGAAGTACCAGTCGCCCTGCAGCTCGATCTGCTGGAAGTCGCCGTCAATCAACGGCTCCTGCGCCACGATAAGGGGAGCAGTCGCTACCTGAATTTCCGTTCCCAGCAGCTTTACGCTCAGAATGGCGTTGGCGGAGCTGGTGGTAATGCTGTTTGGCAGGGTCAGGGAACCGGCGGTGGCGCCGGCGCCTTCAAAGATATGAGTCTGAGAAGTCTCGGCCAGCACGTCACTCCCTGGATCCAGGATGGAAACGTTTACGTCCATCTCTATTCTCCCGGCAGCATGGGAGGCGATGGCATCAGATACGCTGATTTCATAAGAGGCGGTGATGGTTTCATCTTCGGTCTTGATGGAGGTTTTGTCCATTGTCAGCGTGCCGCTGACAATACCGGACAGGAAGCGGCTGGTCAATCGGTTCAGCACACGGCTGGAGGATTCAGCCAGGAATTCATGGGTGAAAGCGCCGGGCCGTACGGTGAATTCATGGAACGCACTTCCGGTGCCATAACCGATCATCAGTGCGCCAAGGTCGTCGGTGGAGCCCTTCATGTCCGTCCAGTCATCGTCTACCGGTGCGTCCATATATGTGTAATAAGCGTTCAGAGCGTTTTCATCAGCTGTATGCAGCGCTTTGATCTTTTCCTGAATATCGCCGCAAACAGCGTACCAGGGATTGCTGTCGCTGACAAAGTCGCCCCGGATACTGGCAGCGGCTTCGAAGGGGCTGCCATCGGCCAGGGTCAGGGCATAGGCCAGATAGCCGCCCACGCCGGTGCCCACGGCTGCGCGATGGGCAGGGTCGGGGATGGTGCGGTACGCACCGTCTACAGCGGCAATGACCGCGTTGATTTGGGCCAGCGGATCACCTTCTGTGAACGCAGGGCGCACGATGATCATCTCGATGCCATGCTCTGCTGCCATGGAGGCGGTCAGCTGTTCAGTCAGTTCGCTGTCATCGGGCGTAAAGCCGTCCTGGGGCAGAACATACAGCACCGGATAATTTAACCCGTCGGTTTGGTAGCCGGCAGGCAGGGTGATTTTGTACGAGGGGGGATTTGTTTCCGCGATGCCCGGTGCGGAAACAGCGAGGGCCAGCACCAGTAGCGCGATCAGAATAAACCGTATACGCATGGAAAGATCTCCTTTTCATAAAGAAATGTCATTTCTTCATCAGAGTGACTTTAGGGAGGACTGAAAGCGTTGGGTCATCAGAGGTCTCACACCTCCGGCACTTATTCTCACTCGCTCCAGGCAAAGCCATTTTATCTGACTTTTCGTTTCCAAAGTGTTGCCATGTTTGACATATGAAGTTTATCAGATGCAAACAAAAAGTCAAGCAAATATATTTCGCTTTTATTGTGCAGTTATTGTGAAATCAACAGCATCCTCTTTTAAACAGCATCACATATTGGACTTCTGATCTTTCTGATTGGGGAAAATTGAACGCGATGAGATCATCGGTCAGCCCAATTGGCGCATTCATCAGGGAAAGCCTTCCTACCACGTGTACAGCTACGAAAGAGAGCACGACGTGGGCTCCACTTGGCGGGAGCTTTCCTTTGATGAATGGAAAACCAGCCGGGCCTGGCAGGCTCTGGGCGGGTATGAAACCATCGTTAAATGCCACTGGCTGGAATATGGCCTTTCATGGTGCAACCTCAGGGACGGACAAAACACTTGCACTTATAAGAAATCAATGTTAGATTATTATGGACAGCCCAAGCTGTGCTACTATGCCCATCAGATGGCCTTCTGGAATGTGCTGGGCTTCTCCGGCAACGTGGATATGGTGTATGGGACGAAGAATACCGTGCCCGTGATCCTGATGAACCTGGGCGAAGAAAAAACGGTCACTTTGACGATACAGGTCAAGGATGCAAACGATGAGATTGTACATATGCAAACCTTTGTGGACATCCATTTGGCCGCCGGACGCACAGTGACGAGGGTATCGGATATGGCGTTACCCAAATTGAATGACGACCATCTGGTCAGCGAAGGGAGCGAAAATAATGTGCGCATCGATTCGAGTGGAAACCGTCCTGATCCCCACCTATGGTATCGGGAAGGCCGATAAAAATCCCATGTTTCTGGAAAAACGGGTGTACCAGGGCAGCAGCGGCAAGGTGTATCCGCTGCCTGTCATTGATAAAATCCTGGATGAAAAAGAGGATAGGCCCTATACCGCCGTATGGCTGGAGAACGACTACATCAAGGTGATGGTATTGCCCGAACTGGGCGGGCGCATCCAGCGGGCGTACGACAAGACCAACGGCTATGATTTCGTGTATTACAACGAGGTCATCAAGCCCGCTTTGGTAGGGCTCACCGGCCCCTGGATCAGCGGCGGCATTGAGTTCAACTGGCCTCAGCATCACCGGCCCACTACCTTTGGCCCGACGGACTATCGTACGATGGAAAACGAGGACGGCAGCGTGGCGGTGGAACTCAGCGAAGTTGACCAGATGTACGGCACCAAAGGGAAAATGACCTTCACTTTGTACCCGGACAAAGCCTATATCGAGATCAAGGGCCAGCTCTACAACCGCACCAACCTGCCCCAGACCTTCCTGTGGTGGGCTAATCCCGCCGTGTCGGTGAACGACAATACGCAATCCGTGTTCCCGCCGGATGTAAGCGCCGTATACGATCACGGCAAGCGGGACGTGAGCAAGTTCCCCATTGCCACAGGCGTCTATTACAAGCACGATTACGGCGCCGGGGTGGATATTTCCCGGTACAAGAATATTCCCGTGCCCACGTCCTACATGTGTGCTCATTCGGATTACAACTTTGTGGGCGGGTACGATTACGGCGTGGAGGCGGGTATCCTGCATATTGCCGATCACCATGTTTCTCCCGGTAAAAAGCAATGGACCTGGGGCTGCGGGGATTTCGGCAAAGCGTGGGACCGGAACCTGACGGACAAGAACGGCCCCTACATCGAGCTCATGACCGGCATGTACTGCGACAACCAGCCGGACTTCACCTGGCTCAAGCCCTTCGAGGAAAAGACCTTCACCCAGTATTTCATGCCATATAAGGCAGCGGGGTATGTGAAGAACGCCAGCAAGGAATGCGTGCTGAATCTGGAGGTGAAGGACGGCAAGGCGGCGATCACGGTTTATACCACCCAGTCGTTTGAACAGGCCCGGGTGACGCTGACGGCCAAAGGGAAAATCGTGTACGACAAGATCAACGATTTGAGCCCGGTCAATGTATTAAAAGACGGAATTGAAGTGTCCGTTCCCGAAACGGAACTGACATTAGCGGTGTATACCTCTGGCGGACGGAAGTTGCTGGATTACACGCCCCAGCCCAAGAAGATCGAGGAAATCCCCGATCCCATGCCTCCTGCCAAGATGCCAGGTGAAATTCGGACCAATGAAGAACTGTACCTGACTGGCCTCCATCTGGAACAGTACCGCCATGCCACCTATCTGCCGGATCCTTATTATCTGGAAGCGCTGAAGCGCGATCCCGGCGATATCCGGGCCAACAATGCCTACGGCACCTTGCTGCTGCGTCGGGGGAAATTTCTGGAAGCGGAAACCTATTTCCGCGCTGCCATTGCCCGCATGACTTGCCGCAATCCCAATCCCTACGACAGCGAGGCGTACCTGAACCTGGGCCTGACACTGCGCTATCAGGGCCGGGACGACGAGGCCTACGATGCTTTCTTCAAGGCTACATAGACAGCCGCTGAGCAGGAAACGGGATATTATCACATCGCCTGTATCGACTGCGAGCGGGGTGAGTATGAGTTGGCATTAGAGCATATCGAGCGCAGTTTGGTGAAAAACTATCATAACCTGAAGGCCCGGGCGTTGAAGGGCATGATCCTGGATGCGCTTGGCAGGAGCATGGAAGCGAAGCGCTGGTATGAAGAGAATCTAAGACTGGATGCCTTCGATTACGTGTCCCGCATCGAATCCGGCGATTTCGAAGGGGCATTGAAGCTCATGAATGGCCGGGTTAGCAGCTTTATCGAATGCGCCATCGACTTTGCCGAGGCGGGCTTCTATGTCGACGCCATGTGTATTCTGGAATGCTGCCCGGATCCCATGCCCATGGTGTGGTATCATCTGGCACTGTATGCTGCCCTGAACGGCGATGCCGATTATGCGAAGGAAGCACTGGAAAACGCCGCAAACGCTGATTCATGCTATTGCTTCCCCAATAAACTCGAGGATATTCTTGCCCTGCAGTTTGCCATCCGGTACAACGAAAAGGACGCCAAAGCGCCTTATTATCTGGGCTGCCTGTGGTATGACAAGCGGCAGTATGACGACGCGATTTCCTGCTGGGAGCAATCTGCCCGCATCGACGGGGATTTCCCCACTGTGTGGCGCAATCTGTCCCTCGCCTATTTCAACAAGCGGGGCGAAAAGGATAAGGCCAGGTGTTGCATGGAATGTGCCTATATGCTGGATGGATCCGACGCCCGGGTACTGCTGGAGCTTCATCAGCTCTACGGAAAGCTGAATTACGCCGTAGCAGAGCGATTCGCTTTTCTGGACGCCCACAAAGAAGTGGCTTTCCAGCGGGACGATCTGTACACCGAATACTGCACCTTGCTTAATGACCAAGGACGGTATCAGGAAGCACTGGAGCTGATCATGGCCCATACCTTCCATCCATGGGAAGGCGGCGAGGGCAAGGTGACCACCCAGTACGCCGTGGCTCTGACACAGCTGGGTATTCGGGCTCTGAATGGCGGCGACGCAGCCAAGGCAAAAGAGCTGCTGGAAAAAGCCCTGGTCTTCCCTCACAACCTGGGCGAGGGAAAGCTGGAAGGGGCCAAGGACAACAACATTCATTATTATCTGGGCCTGGCCGAAAGAGCCCTTGGCAACGAGGAGGAATCCATTTGCCATCTGGAGCTGGCAGCTCAGGGCAATGAGGAGCCGGCTTCTGCCATATACTACAACGACCAGCCCGCCGATATGATCCTGTATCAGGGCCTTGCCAACCGGGCGCTGGGCCGGGAGGAAAAGGCATCCAGCAGATTCTACAAACTGGTTTCCTATGGCGAAAAGCATTATTACGATCAGGTGAAGATTGACTATTTCGCCGTGTCCCTGCCTGATCTGCAATTGTTCGATGAGGATTTGTCTATCCGTAACCGGGCCCACTGCGAATACCTGATCGCCCTGGGCAGCTATGGTCTCGGTGACAGGGAACGCGCGAAAAAATACTATGATACTGTGCTGGCAATTGATCACAGTCATCAGGGTGCGATTCTACATAAACAGCTGCTGTAAGCCCTGCGTTCTCTGTGAATACCACGACCTATTCCGGTCCGTTACGATTTTTAACGCCCATTTTCGTGGGCGTTTTTATTTTGCCAATAACGGAAAGAGGAAGCCGAGATGCATAGAAATAGGGCTAACTGATCTACACAAAATCAGTCAGCCCTCATTTTCGAAATGATGGATGATTGTTGCCACTCGGAACGTTGACCGCCCAGGAACCCATATTTTATGCGGGTTTCCGAATTTCAGCCTTTATTCCCACTCGCAAGGTATTTCCACTAATATCTCAGCCCTATTCTCGTACATTCATGTTAGATCGTAGCTTTCATTTTCTTTTTGTTTTCATACATTCTTGCATCAGCGCGTTTCATGACGCTGCTCACACCATCGTCCGTCTCGGGATCATACTCCGCATAGCCAAACGCCGCCGTTACACGCTCCCAGGGCAGCAGGGAGTCATCCTCCATATTACGACGGAACGCATCCGAAAGAGATTGAATCAACTGATTCCTTTCTTCATAGTCGTTGTTCTGAAGGATGACGACAAATTCATCCCCACCCACACGATAAACCGGGGAATGGGCAAAAACCTGGCAGATGATTCGGCAAACAGTTTTGATACTGATACTGCCCTTCTCATGACCGTGTGTGTCGTTGATCTCTTTCAGCCCGTTCAGGTCGATCATCATGATGCCATAAGGACGCCCATCCTCATTCAGCTTCTTGCTTTCGATACTGAACGCTCTGCTGTTGCGAACCTTTGTCAGCGCGTCTATATTTGCTGCACGATTCATCTCTTCGGCGCGCTCTTGCGCTGTGATCAGATCGTTGGTGGTCTGCTCCAGGTTGTTGATGTAGCCGTTGATGTCCTCCTCCATGTGGGTCATTGATTCCGCCAGCACACCAATCTCGTCGTTCCTGGACATTTTCAGTTCCGAAAACACCTTCCGATTGTTCTTGTACTGCGTGGCAGCCTGGGAGAGGGTGTTGATGGGCTTGACAATAAAGCGGTTGACAAGGGCGATCCCTGCAATGCTGACCAGGATCGTCAACACCAGAAAGGCGAGTGCGGCAAAAAGCAGGAAGCGATTCTGCAGTGCCATGATATTGTTCATGGAAATATCCACGGCAGCAAAGGCAATTACCTCTCCTTGTTCATCGAAAACCGGCATGCCTGTCGCCACGATCCATCCGTATTCTGGTGTGTTGGTGATGTTCGGCGCGTAGCCCACCTCTGGATGCTCCAGCGTTTCCACATCCGCATAGACCGGGTCGATACAACCGGGCGGACAAGGATCCTCGTAGGCGGCGTCGATCAGGTAAACGTTGCATTTGTTTTCAGCATCCATCCAGACGATGTAGAGGCAGTTTACATCCAGGACGTCCTGCATGCGTCGCAGGTCGGCGCGAAGCGTCTGATAGTCATCCATGTCTTCAATGGACGCAAATTCCGCGACATAGGCCTCAAACTCTGGCGTTCCCCACTGGTCACTCAGGACCTTGTTGTCAGACTGATCGTAAATCTCCCGGATAGCCCTTTGCACGTTGGACAGACGCCCGGCATCAAGTTCCGCCGCGACCAGTTTGGTAATTTCAATGGAGCGCTCCTCATACTGCAATTCGATGACATCGTGGATGCCTTTATCATAAATGACAATGGCGAGGAGACTGATGATTGCGGCAATACATACGATCAGCAGGATCGTTTTCTTCTTCAATGAAAATTTCATGGCATTTCACCCAAGAACCATTTATTTCTTTAACAGCATTAATTTTAAGTGGAATTATACTAACACATTTCGGCATTTGTAAAGAGAAAATGTTAGCAGGACACGGATCTCGCATGATTCTTCTGGCAAAATACCGACCGGTCAGATGAGAAAGAGTTATTTTAAAACGTATTGAAAGAGCGCTTGGCTGGAGAAAAAGCAAAAACGAATTACCCGTCCAAATCTAATGTTTATGTGCAGATTTAGACGGGTAATTTTTGAAATACAGTGCTTATACTTGAAATTGGTCGTCCAAATGTGTATAATTTTCAAAGATTTGGACGACTAATTTGGAGGTAAACGAAGAGTGCGGAACGAAATCATTGGCAGAAAAGAGCAGTGCGAAAGGCTGAAAGCTTGCCTGGAACAGAATTCAGCCCAGTTGATTCTTGTGTATGGGAGACGAAGAGTTGGGAAAACTTACTTGATCAATGAGTATTTTGAGGATCGTTTTGCTTTCAAAATGACAGGAGCTTATGATCAGCCTAAAAAGGTTCAGCTCGCAAATTTTACGGCTGAGCTGAATAGAAAATCCGGGAAGAAATGGAACGCCCCAGGGAATTGGTTCCAGGCGTTTGAACTGTTAAGGCAATATCTGGAACAGCTGCCACAGGATCAGAAGCAAGTTGTTTTTATGGATGAAATGCCCTGGCTGGATACTCATAAGTCATCCTTATTGCCGGCCTTTGAGTTTTTTTGGAACGACTGGGGTTCTACCAGGCACAATCTGGTGTTTATCGTGTGCGGTTCAGCAGCTTCCTGGATGGATGAAAAATTCTCCAGAAACCGGGGAGGACTGTATAATCGGCACACCTGCAGAATTTACCTGGAGCCGTTTAATCTGGGACAGATGGAAGAATTTCTAAAGTCCAGAAAAATATATTGGACCAGGTATGAGGTTGTTGAATGCTATATGGTCATGGGGGGAATTCCGTATTACCTGAATCTGTTAAACAGCCAGTATTCCTTCAATCAGAATATAGATCGAATATTCTTCAGTAAAAGAGGAGAACTATGGGATGAGTTTGATATGCTGTATAGGACGTTGTTTACAAACAGTGATCATTATATCCAGATAGTTGAAGCCCTGGCTAAAAAAAGAGGAGGATTGACGCGTGAGGAGTTGGCCCGGGAAACGGGGATTTCGCTGAACGGATCCTTTTCAAAAATGCTGAGCAACCTTATTGCTTCGGGATTTGTCTGTGAAGCTTCTCAATATCTCCAGAAGAAAAAGAATATGAGGTATCAGCTCTCTGACCCGTATACAGCTTTCTATTTAAGGTTTAGCAAAGGGCAGAACGGGAAGGATGAACACTTTTGGAGCCATTCCACGGATCTTCCATCCCGCAGAACGTGGGAAGGCCTTGCTTTCGAGCAGCTATGTAAAGCACACATCCTGCAGATCAAGCAAAAGTTAGGCATAGACGGGGTTTTATCCACCGTATCCGTATGGTCCAACAAAGGGGATGCTGAGCTTGGAATACCCGGAGCTCAGATTGATATGGTCATTGATCGCAGGGATAGAACTATAAACCTGTGCGAAATCAAGTTTTCGGAAGATGAATATGTTATCGGAAAAGAAGACGAAGCTTCGCTTCGTAACAAGAAAACTGCTTTTCGTACATTAACCAGATGTCGCAAAACAATTCAGATGACGATGATTACCACGTATGGTGTGAAACAGAATATGTACAGTGGAATGATTCAAAACCAAGTGACCATGGATGACCTGTTTCATGAAAAATGATTACATCGTTGAAAAAATATGTCGTTTCTGACGGGAGTTTCGACATCCGTATCAAGTAAAAGGCCTGAAAGCAATGTAAATCAATGCCTTCAGGCCTTTCTTATTGTGGCACCAAAACGATATTTTGGGCCTGTTATGCATTCAACTTAAGTACGACTTCGATAATGACTATTCCCACTCTATGCAATCTAACGCTTTTGGCTTAATTTCCGTTTCTCACCCTTTAGGATATCGACCCCCTTCTTTGTCCCCCTTTAGGATATCGACTCCCTTCTTTGTCCCCCTTTAGGATATCGACTCCCTTCTTTGTCCGATTTTGCTAAATTATATATAAAATGATCGTGCAAAATGAACATAGATGTAACTCAGTGAAAAAAGTCTGATAGTTAGCTCATGTTTTAAACGCTAACCTGCCGAAAAGTGCTGAGATTTGATGATTCTGGGCTGGCCTCGTGTCTTAACATCCCAGTATCGGATGCCTTTGTATTCACAGAAAATAGGCACCATTTCCTCTTCGCATTCAGGACATGAGCATGGATCGACATTGAAGGCTCTCATTAAAGCACCTCTCCAGTGAGAATAGAATACTCGCTTTGAATGTTTCGACTCCGAATATAGAGGAGTGATTTGATGAGTGCGCAAAGCTTTGGAAACACGTTCAGAAGAAGCTGCACCATTTGAATAAATCCCGTAATAGCGAACCATTTGGAAATTAGCTGGGGGCAGGTGTTGGATAATACGAAGAATGAAAGTTTGCGCCGAAACCTTTTCATAATAGAGCTTCTCATCAGGATGACGATTATAGTGGTAATAAACGTACTTGCCGTCAAAACCATCAATACGTGAAGAGGCAATAGAAGGCCTGCCAAGGTAACGGGCCAGATATTTCACGAGTCCCTTCATTGAGCCGCCAAACTTATCAGGAGTTTTAGGCGCATGAACATAAAAACCGTCAGGATATTGTTTTAGCAGTTCATTAGCAACAGGAGCAAAGGAAGGCCCAAGTTTTCTTCTCAATGCCTTTAAAAGCCGTTTTTGGAAGCCAATACGCAGCTTGCGGTAGTCGATGTAATCACGATAAAGAGGGAACCATTTGCTGTATTTTGTGATTCCGCCGACGGTAATAATCATGTGAATATTATGTAAAGCTTTGCATAATATCCATTATGACAAGCAAGCTATTATGTAAAGTGACAAGATGAGTGGCCTTACATATCAAGGATTTCTCCATTCATTTACTTGTCATAAAGTACACAAGTTACTACTAAGCTATGACAGAAACCGCTAACAGGCAAGATTGTTCAACCAGGTCAAAAGATACAGATCGTCTGACCAGTCAGCTGGTCGAGATCCAGAAGTAACTGATTTAGCATTGCCAGATTCGCTGTTGCCAGGTCCAATATTGTCAGATGGTATAATCAGCACGATTGGTTATCGAGTTTCTCAAGTGCTTTGCGTTTTAAGACTACATTGGTTTTAAAGTAGGATGTGGTACGATTACCTAACTTTCTTAATGGATGTACTGGATATCAGAATATTATGTAAAGCGTTGTTGCTTAAACAACAAGGAGAATCAATAAGATTCCTCAAACAGACTTTACATAATAGTTTGCTTGTCATAATGAATATGCGGGTTCCACCGGGAAGATCTAGAAAATGTATGGCAAACAGCAATTGCGCCAGGAGTAACATCAAGCTTTGGACAGACGCTGTGAATGACATCGTAAATTGTGTCATAGGCAGTACTAAACAGAAGATCGAGAAGTTCTCTGTCGTTTTGAAAATAGGGACGCAGGGTGTCGGGAATAGTGAAAACGGCATGGCGATGGTTCACATTGAACATTTTTTCAGCAATGGCATTGGCACGCTGCATATTGTATAAATTGCCACAAGAACAGCAGAGTCTTGTCTTACAAGTGAATGGAACTTTCTTATATTGGCCGCATGAAGGACATTGGTACATGGTAAATCCAAGCTTGCCAGTACCACACTGCAGCATTTTTGTAACAGTGTCAATGATATATGCGGGGATATTTTTAAGCGTGAAGAAGAATGCGGCAAAAATAGCACGGAATAGAGCACTTTTAGAAGAGTACGCAATCCAAGAAGATCTTTCTTCATCGCTAAAGGGCTTTTCGGAAATATAGCTATTGTCATCAGTGTCAAAATCTGCTAAACTCTGATTAGCCATTCGTTTCACCTCTTATAATTTTGGTTTTTGCAAGACAAATTATGAGGCTTAACGAGTGGTTTTTCAATATCTTAAGCGGATTTTATATGTAAAAGTTTGTAGACGGGCAACTCCCCCTCAGAACTGAGGGGGTGGGGGGAGTGCATTTGACGTTAGGCTGTTTTTTATTTGTCCACCCAAAGGGAAATGAATGGCGGTGTCTTCATTTCTTCTGACTTTTGAAAGGATGCCTTCTTCAGAAATCTCCATCAGGCAGACGGGTATATCCTTATGCATCAAATGAGGTCAAGGCCAAAAGGTATGGCCTTGTTTATGCGCAAGGTTTTTAAGCCCTGAACAATGGCTAACTCACATAGCCAGGCCCTCATAGAGGCTGCGTTTTCTTGTATTTATTAAGCTCTCATCGGGATGACGGAAAA
>JAFUZM010000092.1 GCA_017476605.1 Clostridia bacterium | reverse complement strand
TTCATGACGCGGGCACCACAGTCCGGCGCCAGGGCGAGAAGTGTGCTTACATCCACCAGTTTGGAGGTGTCCACATTCGAGCCTACAGGCAAGATAACAACATCAACGTCACCATCCTTGAGCGCGTCGCTCAGTGAGTGCATGAATGCTTCATCCTGCATTCCGGAATAATCCTCAATAACATTTCCGGTCTCTGTCGCCCATTCCTCCATCAGATCGTTATAGAGCTGCGCTGCAGGATCCTGATCTGCAAACGGTGTATAGGTTTTGATCGTAACCCCGGTAGCAAGACTAATGGATGCAACGAAAAGCAACAGGAGCATCAGAATCAACGAGATCTTTACTTTCATACAAATTCCCCCATCTTATGATCTTTGAGCACCCCCATGCTCGATCATGTTCTTTTCAATAACTGTTTTATGGTAATTATACCCCGTACAGGGAAAAAGGACAAGCGCAATTCCCACTCATTCTGTATTTCTTGACATTATGCATGAGCAGGAAACGCGATTCCTGATTATTAGACGAGTGAAATGGCGGTTTTTATTCCTGGATGATGGAAAAGGCAAAAATTGCTCTGTCTGACTGGCATAAAAAGATGGATGAAAAGCGAGAATAGAAGCTTTTCATCCATCGTTTGTCAGGTTCTCTTAACCTCGGAAAGGGAAATGATCCGCCATTTGAGAGCACTGTAACGCTTGACGATGTGCGTATTTCGGATCATCTGATCAATCGCGGATTCCCGTCCCACCAGCATTACAAGACGCTTTGCACGGGTCACACCGGTATAAAGGAGATTTCGCGTCAAGAGCATTGGCGGTCCTCCTACGACTGGCAAGACAACAGCGGGGAATTCATTTCCCTGGCTCTTATGAATGGAGATGCAGTAGGCAAGCTCCAGATCCTCCATATCCATGGGACCATATTCCACCTCACGGTCATCATCAAAGACAACCGTTACGACCTTGTCCTCCTTGTCAATGGATGAAATCCGGCCCATATCGCCATTGAAGATGCCACTTCCTGTGTCATAATCGCCATCCGGAAGGTGACGTTCCCAGGTCATCTGGTAGTTGTTCTTGGTTTGCATCACCTTATCGCCAACACGGAAGACCGTCTCACCGCGAACATATTCATTTTTCTCATAAGAAGGTGGATTGAGCGCTGCCTGCAGTCGAGTATTCAGTGCAATGACCCCGCAGTCGCCCTTTCGTGTGGGCGCCAGCACCTGGATCTGCCAGAACGGATCAACTTTGAGAAATCCCGGCAGCCGCCGGCTGACCAGGTTGACAATGGATTCTGCGGCATCGGATGGCATGGTCTGGCGCTCAAAGAAGAAGTCGCTCCCCTTTGCGTTCATGCGCGGCATCTCTCCGCTGTTGATGAGATGCGCGTTGTAGACAATCATGCTCTTTTCATTCTGCCTGAAGATCTCGGAAAGACGCACCATGGGAAATTCATTGCTGTTGATGAGATCACGAAGCACATTTCCCGCACCGACACTGGGCAGCTGGTCGACGTCACCGACCATGATGAGCCGCATACCGGAGGCCATGGCATTCACCGCCGCACGCATCAGGAAGATGTCCACCATGGACATCTCGTCGATAATCAGAGCGCTGCACTTGAGAGGATTGTCCTCATTCCGCTGAAAGCTTTCAATGTCCGGGGCATATTCAAGGAGACGATGCAGCGTCATGGCCTCCTGTCCGCATGCCTCGCCCATCCGCTTGGCAGCGCGGCCTGTCGGCGCTGCAAGGAGCACCTTCTGCCCGTCCAGAAGACGCAGAATGCATTTGATAATCGTGGTTTTGCCGGTTCCGGGGCCGCCCGTAATAATCGAAACGCCATACTCCACAGCGGTCTTGACCGCAAGGCGCTGCTGAGGATGGAGCGTAATGCCTTCCTCCCGTTCCATGGTATCAATCACCCTATCGGGATCCAGGCGCGGCTTTTTCAGTTTTCCGGCCATCAGCTCTGAAAGTCGTCCGGCAACGATCTTTTCTGCGCTGCAGATGCTGGGTTCGTATATGGCAATCAGATCTCCCTCATCATCATCCGGGATGATCTCGGCAATCACGTCATGATTCAGGATCATTGTATCGAGCTGCGTGTCAATCAGGTCCCGTGGCACTCCCAGAATCTGCCTCGCCGATTGCACAAGCTCTTCCTTTGGAAGAAAACAATGGCCCGTTCCGGAAACCGCCTCCCTCAGGACAAAGTGGATTCCGGCATGAATGCGATACTCACTGATCCTCTCAATCCCCACCGACTCAGCAATCTTATCGGCGGTCTTAAACCCGATTCCGTCGATGTCCTCAACAAGACGATATGGATTGGTCGTGATGATCTGCTGGACATTCTCGTTGTACTGCTTGAAGATCTTGACCGAGAGCTTTGGCGGAATGTTATACTTTTGCAGGAACAGCATCGCCTCACGCTCCTCCGCCTGCTCGGCATAGCTCTCCGCAATCATCTCCGCCTTCTTTTTACCAATGCCTGAAACTTCCATCAGCCGCATCGGCTCCTCTGCGATCACTCGAAGGGTATCGTTTCCAAAGTGATCGACGATCATTTTCGCCAGTGAGGAACGGACACCACGAATGAGACCTGAGGCAAGATACCGTTCAATCCCGGATTTGGTTTCCGGCGGAAAGATCTTAATCGTTTCCACTTTCAGCTGCTCTCCGTAGGAGGGATGTTCCACCCAGGAGCCGCCCAGTTCAAGGCGCTCCCCCTCTCCCACCTGAGGCATGATGCCAACAGCCGTCACATGATGTCGGCCCAGGCGAATGGTTAAGACCGTATAGCCATTTTCCTCATTGCGAAAAACTGTTTCCTCCGCAACCGCATTGATAATATCCACCAGTTTGGCTCCTTTTATCTTTAGGTGTTCGCACGATTTCGAACAGGACCACGAATGAGATCGCCGGCAGCAAGGGTGCCAGTATATGGCACCTGAACCCGGCAAAGCGGGACGTTCACTACATCCACATGCTCCCCTGTTGCATCCAGACGGATGTCCTCAACAGGGAAAGGACGGATTCCCTCAGGGGTAATGGCCTCCAGATGATCTCCCACAAAGAAACGATTGCGCATTTCAAGCAGAGCAACCTTCCCGGAGACCTCCAGAACGCGCGCAACGAATTCTGCGCTCTGCTGCGTTCCCGCAGCCATGCCGGGCTCTGCCGGATGTCCAAAATAGAAACCTGTATCATAGGCCCGATGGCTGACCTTATCCGTCTCGGCCCGGCATTCCCGAATCAGGTCATCAGTCACCGTTCCGTTTTTGCAGGCATCCATCACCCTGCGATAGGCCAGGCCGACGGTTGCAACATACAGCTCGTTTTTCATCCTGCCCTCGACCTTGAAGCAGGCAATCCCGCTTTTCATGAGCCTCGGCATATGCTCAATCATGCAAAGGTCGTGAGCGGAGAGAATGGCATTGCCCTTCGGGGTTTCAACGATTTCCCATTGCTCCTCCGGCCGTTTCCGTTCTACGAGGGCATAACTCCAGCGACAGGGCTGTGCACAGTCACCGCGGTTTGCACTCCGTCCCACCATGGCAGCAGAAAGCATACAGCGCCCGGAATAGGACATGCATTCGGCCCCGTGGATGAATGTCTCGACCTCAATGACATCCTCGAGTTCCCTTGTCATCTCTTCAAGCTCGGAAAGAGAGAGCTCCCGGGCAGCAACAAAGCGGACAGCACCCAGATCATGGTAGATTCTGGCCGTCGTGGCATTGGTGATGTTTGCCTGGGTGCTGACGTGAATGTCAATGCCGGGAACCTGTCTGGCGATTTCAGCAATCATGCCAAGATCTGAGACGATGAGGGCATTTGCCCCCAGGTCCCGAGCCCGGCTCGCTGCCCTCAGCATATTCTGGCGGTCTGCATTCCGTGCAAAGATGTTCAGCGTGATGTGGACAGTCTTTTTGAGACCATGTGCCATCTCTATGGCATCCCCGAGGAGCCTGTCATCAAAGTTATCTGCCTGCGCCCGCAGGCTGAACTGGTTCATACCGCAATAAACGGCGTCTGCACCAAAGCGCAGCGCCGTTTTAAAAGTATCTATATTTCCTGCCGGAAGCAGGAGAGTAGGTTCTGTCATTTATAATCCTCTGCTGCGATCAAATTCTTCCCAGAGCGGACGGTACATCGCAACTGCAGCGTTATGTTCCTCCAGTGTTCTGGAAAAGTGAAGTTCACCGGAATTGGGATCGGTGGAACAGAAATAGAGGTAATTGAGGGCAACAAACTGCTCATCCGGATAAAGCGCCGCAATCACCGCGTCCATGGAAGGATTGCAGATCGGTCCCGGCGGAAGCCCACGATACAGATACGTATTGTAGGGGGAGTTCACGGCAAGATCTCCCTCATTCAGCGACATCTTCTCAGACCCGCTCACGTATTTGACCGTTGCATCCGAGCCCAGGGTCATGTTCTGCTTGAGGCGGTTGTGGAAAACGGCACTGACTTTTGCAAAATCGGCGGCTTTTGCCTCGGTTTCAATCATGGATGCAAGCGTAAAGACCTCATCCATGGAAAGACCCAGTGTTTCCGCCCGTTCGGCATAGGAATTGAGGAAGACTGCACCGGTCTGGGTCAGCAATTTCCGGATGATCGTATCCGTATCCGAGCTCGTATAGATCTCATACGTGTTCGGCGAGAGATATCCCTCAAGGAGATACAGCCGGCCATCTTTCCGGTTCCCGGTCACGATGTCCTCGATGAAATCATAGGCGCGGTATTTTTCCGTATCCTTACAAAGCGTCAGGAACTCATCCTTTGAGGCGATTGCCTCGCTTTTCACAAGATAATCGCCGATGTCCTCTATGGTCCATCCAGGGATGATGGTAATGGTCAGCGTATTAGGCCTGCCGTCACCGGAGACAAGCTGTCCCAGGATCTCCTCTGCGGACATCGCGCGGCTGAATGTATAGGTACCGCTCTGAATCCGCTGTCCCATGCCGTTGAAATCGGCCATGTATTTAAAAACGGTACTGTTATGAATGAGCCCGCTTGCCTCAAGATCTCTGGATACCGACGAAAGGCTGTTGCCGGACTTGACTGCAAACGTCACCGCCGTCGTATCCGTGGGATCCATCGGTGCAAAGAATGCTTCGTTGAACTTCTGTATGCCGGTATAGACCATCCCGCAGACAAGCGTGATCGCACAAAGACCGACCAGGATAAACCGAATAACATGCCAAAGCGCAGAGTACCAGAAAAAACCATACTTGCGGCTCTCATAGAGCGCGCGCTCTTCTGTGATTTTTCTCTTCTTTTTCTTTGCCAAAGCTCTGCACCCCAGCCTACATTCCGCTTGGCAGCTCGACCTTGATGCCGGCGGCATCCGTAATCAGTTTGAAAACGTCTGCCAGTACGGTCTGCATCTTCATTTCTGCCATCAGATACTTCTGCACATCGCTGTTCATGAAAAGAAGGGTCGAGAGCTGCTGAAAGCGCTGCGTATCCTCAGTGGGCATTGAGCCGGCTCCGCTGGCCATCGTCATCTGCAGCTTGAGCTGCAGGCGCTTGTATTCCTCCAGCAATACCCGATTGGTGTCATCGCTGTACACCTTTTCTCTCAGTTCACGAAGCTGTACGCTCTCATCTGCTTTTCGGATCTCATCCGCCAGTCGGTTCGCTGTGTCATAGATATTCATGTATTGGACTGTCCTTTCTGCGACCGGTTACGACTCCATAATGATCGGAAGAATCATCGGATTTCGCTTGATCAAATCCCCAAGATAATTATGCAGCTCATCCTTAATCCCGTTTTTGATGGCTGTCCAGTCGCTCTGCGATATTGTATCATATCTTGAGAGAACTTCCAATACTACATTTCGTGTGCCATTCATGAGCTCTTCATTTTCCCGGACATAGACAAAGCCACGGGAAATGAGCTCGGGGCCTGAAACAATCTTACCGGTTTCCTGACTGACCCCAATGACGACAATGATGAGTCCGTCCTGCGAGAGATGCTTGCGATCCCTCAGGACAACGCTTCCCACATCGCCGACACCAAGGCCATCCACCATAATGCTTCCGGTCGGGATCGGGCCGATGATGTTTGCCTCATCCCAGGAAAGCTCCAGTGCCTGCCCCAGTTCAAGAATGATGGCCCGATCCTCGGGCACGCGCATCTCCCTGGCAAGCTGAGCATGCTGCTTCAGCATCCGGTACTCCCCGTGAACCGGGATAAAATAACGCGGCTTAATGAGCGCCTGCATGAGCTTCAGTTCCTCCTGGCAGGCGTGTCCACTGACATGGACGTCCGCGATCCGATTGTACACAACAGTTGCGCCACACCGGTACAGCTGGTCAATAATCCGTGAGACCATGATCTCATTTCCGGGAATCGGTGTTGAGGAAATGACAACGGTATCCCCCTCGTGAATCTGCAGGCGTTTATGATCGCTGTTGGCCATCCGTGTAAGTCCGCTCATGGGCTCACCCTGGCTGCCCGTTGTCAGTATGACTGTTTCGAAATCCTCATAACAGTCAAGGTCCGGAATCTCACAGTACACATCCGGCGGGATTCTGAGTTCCCCGATCTCCCGTGCCAGATTTGTGACACTGATCATGCTCCTGCCTACAAAGCAGATTTTCCGTTTGAATTCGATGCAGTTGTTGACCACATGCTGAATCCGGTGAAGATTGGAAGCAAACATCGCAATGATGATGCGTCCCTTTGCTTCCTTGAAAATGTTTCGCAGCGTCTCCACAATTTTCCGTTCACTCATGGTATAGCCCGGCTTTTCAACGTTTGTGGAATCTGCGAGAAGGGCCAATACCCCCTTGGATCCCCAGTTCGAAAGCGTCTGAAGATCCGTCATTTCACCCGCAATCGGGGTGAAATCCACCTTAAAGTCACCTGTAAATACGACAGTCCCTGCAGGACAGGTAATGGCAAGTGCACAGGCACCATTGATGGAATGACAGACAGAGATGAACTGTGTCGTAAACGCACCGGTCTCAACCGTATCTCTCGGTTTTACCACCTGAATGTGTGCAGAGTCAATGCCATGTTCCTCGAGTTTTCCCTGAATGAGCGCACATGTTAGCTTCGTTCCGTAGATGGGTGCAGGAACACGCTTATACACATAAGGAATGGCTCCGATATGGTCCTCATGACCATGCGTAATTAGGTATGCCTTTACCCGATCCCGGTTCCGTTCAAGATAGGTTACATCCGGAATAACAAGATCAATTCCCAGCATGTCCTGTCTTGGAAACACAGAGCCACAATCCACGACAACGATGTCGTCCTCATATTCAAGCGCGGTAATGTTCTTCCCGATTTCCCCCAGGCCACCAAGCGGAATGATTCGTAACTTATTCATGTCGCTCCTCCTCCTTTCCTGTTTTTTTCTATCTCAAAACTGTCCATAGTCGTGCGGCAGCTGAGTAAGCGATTGTATAAAAAGATACAATAAGTTAAGTTTATTATACCCACAAAATGTATTAACGTCAATTCGCCAAATTACAGATTTTGTGCTTTCGTTAATACTTGTAGAATATAATCATTAATTTTTGGCACTTTTCATAATTTATATGGAATGTTTTTTACATCATGTTTAATAAAAAACGAGGTTTCCCTGCTTCAGGGCATAGAAAAAGAGCTTCGCTTTTGCAGCGAAGCTCCTCTGCAGGTAAATCTATGACGGTTGATTTGCGAGGCAATTCTGTCAAGCGCCTGCTTTGTGGCATACCCATCGCGTACGCGATGGGTATGCCTCCTGGCAGGTTTACTTAGAGAACCGCATCAATCATGCTCTTGATCTTATCAGCACTGGTTACACCGATGCTGGCGTCCACTTTCTCGCCGTTCTTAAACAGCAGAAGGGATGGAATGCTCATGATTCCATACTTTTCGGCAAGCTCCGGATTCTCATCCACATCTACCTTGCCGACAACCGCTTTTCCCTCATACTCGGCAGCAATTGTCTCGATGACCGGAGCCATAATCTTGCACGGTCCGCACCATGTTGCCCAGAAATCCACGAGAACAGGCTGGTTTCCTGCCAATGCCGCTTCAAAAGAAGCCTTGTCCATCTGTTGTGCCATTTGTCTTTTCCTCCTTTTTTTTAAATCCGGTCACCTTATTTTAAGAAGCTTTCGCCTCAGATGATCCGTTCTCATGTTCAATGGAAACCACACGCGGTTCCCACCGCCCTTTCGCAAAATGCGGATCTATGACCCGCATGAAAAGGTAAGCAAGCACTGTTCCGGCAATTGCAAAAACGGCCGTAAACAGCTCCGAATTCCACTGGGGGAACCGGAACGAAAGCACATACCCCAGGACCAGTCCCAGAATAAAGCCTGCCAGGGGAATCAGATAAGCCACCATAGAGGCAAGCATCACGTGAGAGTCATCCAGTTCAACGGAAACCGTATCCCCCACATGTGCATCCCCCTTCAGGAAAATCGTATGCTGCTTGCAGCTTTCGCTTCCCCTTGGGCAGTTATGACAGTCCCCGCACGCCTCCGGGCGTTCAAAGACGACGGTCATCTTTCCTGCTGCGCTTTCTGTGACGACACCCTTATTGATCATTTCAGGTTCCTCAAAATCTCTCCGGCAATGCCTTCGGCATCGCTAAGGTTAAATGGCTTTTCCTCATGACTGACCATCTGGCGAAGCGTGATCTGGTTCTTTGCCATTTCATCCTCGCCAATGGTGATGACATACCCGGCATCTATCTTATCTGCGTACTTGAACTGTGCGCGCATGGACCGACCGGCATGGTCAATGTCCGCACGGACACCAAGAGCGCGAAGCTCGCTGCAAAGCTTGAGGGCTGCAAGACGGGCGGCATCCCCGTAATTGGCGATATACACATCCAGGAGAGCCGGCTTTGGAATCTCCGCACCGACGCGTTCCATGACCATAAGGAGACGTTCCATGCCCATTCCGAAGCCGACACCGGCCATCTTAGGCCCGCCGACCTCTTCAATGAGATTGTCATACCGGCCGCCGCCACACACGGTGAGCGGTCCATCCGGCAGTTTTGCAATGATCTCAAACACCGTCTTTGTGTAATAATCCAGTCCACGGACAATCTGAGGATCAATTGTATAGTCAATGTTCATTGCGCCGAGGGCACTCTTCAGCACTTCAAAGTGGCTGCTGCAGTCCTCGCAGAGATAATCAATCATCTTGGGCGCGCCCACCGCAGCTTCCTTACATTTTTCCTCCTTGCAGTCAAGGAGACGCATGGGATTGCGCTCAAACCGATCCTTGCAGTTCTCGCACATGCCGCCAAGCTTGGGCCGGAAGAAGTCCCGCAGTGCTTCATAGTATTTCGCCCTGCACTCAGGGCAGCCGATGCTGTTGATATGCAGTTCAAGTCCGGTGACGCCCAGAGACTGGGTGATGTTCCACGCAAGAGAGATGAGTTCTGCATCCTCTGTGGCAAGAGGTGCACCAAACACCTCAACGCCAAACTGATGGAACTCCCGCAGGCGGCCGTTCTGCGGCTTTTCATAGCGGAAATTCGGCATGGAAAGGTAATACATCTTCGCCGGCAGCACCTCAGAATAGAGTCTGCTTTCGATAAAGGAACGAACAACAGATGCCGTTCCCTCCGGCTTCAGAGTAATGGAGCGTCCTCCCTTGTCCATGAAAGTATACATTTCTTTCTGGACGACGTCCGTTGTATCTCCAACACTTCTCAGAAAAAGTTCAGTATGCTCAAACATGGGCGTACGAACTTCCCGCAGTCCGGCAAGCTTCGTCATCTGACGAATCCGCTCTTCAACAAACTGCCATTTGTAGCTTTCTGTCATCGGGACATCTTTTGTCCCTTTGGGTGCCTGTGTCAGCATTCTATTCCTCCATCTATCCGCAGCAGTTCCTGTTCTGACTTTCTGCTGTCGGTTTGTTACTCAAGGGCTGCAGGGACACATTACTGTCCTTCCGCTTCCTTCATCTTTTTCCAGTCTTCCCGGGTAATGAGCACCTGGCGGGGCTTTGTCGGGCCCTCTGCCTCACCGGTAATGCCGCGCAGGGTCATTTCATCCACAAGACGTCCCGCACGCGCGTAACCGACGCGCAGGCGACGCTGCAGCATTGAAATGGATACCTGGCCTGCATCAATGGCAAGTTCAATTGCCTTATCCAGCATGTCATCCACTTTGGACTCGGCATTTCCCGTATTCTCTGTTTCCGCAGGTGCCTTTTCTGCCTCAATCGCCGTATTGATCTTCTCGGTGATTTCATCCACATATTCTGCGGTATGCTGCGTCTTCACGAACTCCACAATCCGCTCGACTTCCTCATCCGAAACAAAGCAGCCCTGAACACGGGTAGGCTTGAGTGCACCCTGAGGGGCATACAGCATGTCACCCTTACCAAGCAGTTTCTCTGCACCGCCTGCATCAAGGATGGTGCGGCTGTCGATCTGAGAGGAGACCGCAAAGGCGATTCGGCTCGGGATATTGGCCTTAATGACGCCGGTAATGACGTTGACTGACGGGCGCTGCGTTGCAATGACCAGATGAATGCCGGCAGCACGCGCAAGCTGTGCCAGACGGCAGATGGATTCCTCCACCTCACCGGGGGCAACCATCATGAGATCAGCGAGCTCGTCGATAATCACGATGATCTTATACATCTTGGGCTCATCCGGACCGATCGCCGCATTGTATCCGCGGATGTCACGGACACCGAGGGATTCAAACCGCTTATAGCGGTGCTCCATTTCAACGACGGCCCAGTCAAGCGCAGCAGATGCCTTTTTGCAGTCCGTCACCACGGGAATGAGCAAATGCGGAATGCCGTTGTAAACGGACAGCTCGACGACCTTCGGATCCACGAGGATCATGCGAACCTCTTCCGGTGACGCTCTGAAAATGATTGAGTTGATGATTGTATTGATACAGACGGATTTACCGGAACCCGTCGCACCGGCAATCAGCACATGGGGCATTTTTGCCATGTCCGCGATGATGGGTTTTCCGGAAATGCCTTTGCCCAGAGCAACCGCAGTCGGGCTCTTTTCCTTTGCCATTTCGGGTGTATCCAGAACATCCCTCAGTGTGACCATGGAAACGCTGGCATTCGGAACCTCGATTCCAACCGCTGCCTTTCCGGGAATCGGTGCCTCGATTCGGACACCGGTGCTGGCCATGTTGAGCGCAATATCATCCACCAGGTTAACAATACGTGATACCTTTACACCGGGTGCCGGCTGAATCTCATAGCGTGTAATGGCAGGACCGTGCGAATAGCCAAGTGCCTTTGCCTGTACACCAAAGGATTCAAGCGTATCCAGGAGTTTCCGCATACCGGCGGCATCATTGGCTTCCTGATCCGGATCCGTAAACTGTTTGGATGCATTCAGCAGGCTGAAATCCGGCTTGATGTATTCCTGAACCGGTTTGATGACCTTGGCATCATGTTCGCTTTCTCGGCTGGGAATCCGCATCGGCGTGCCATCCAGCCGCTTCTCGCGAAGCTCAACGGCAACAGGCTTCTGCTCACCCGTCGGCTGCACCGGTTTTGGCGTCTGTCCCCTGTTCTGCTGCTCGGCAGCATCAAATCCTCTTGCCGGCATGGATGCCGGGATCGCACCGGTTGGATGCTCGCGAACCGGGATTTCAGGTGAAACAGCGGCTGTTCCCCCGGAGGTGGAACGTCTGCGGCGTCTGTTCTGTGAACTCCCACCCTCTTGGGTATACGCAGGTTCGCTGCTTACAGCTTCCCCTGCATTCGCCGCCTCGTTCTGCCTGTCTGTCTGTATCTCCACAGGCGCTTCTTTATGCGTTTCAGCATTCCAGAGCCTTGCCGCTTGATCTGTCACGGGCATGCGTTCATCCCGGCGCTCATTTGCAGCGGGTTCATCTTCGATGAAACTTGGGCTCTTTTCCCATTCCGGCTCCCCTGCAGGCGACGGAACAAAGGTCGGTTCGCTCGGAACCTCCGGATTTTGAGGCATCTGATACGATGTATCGGCTCTGCCAATGTTGCCTGCCTGGTATTGGAAAGCAGATCGTCCCAACTCTTTGGGTGGGTATTCCGGTTCAAATCGTCCAGTCTCAACTGGCTGAACCCTTGGCTCATATCCAGTCGGCTGCTCATCTGCCTCCAGTGAATCCGGATTCTCCGGGCCGTAGCTGAGATCACTGTCCTCCGGTACCCAGGATGGATCCTTCACAGGAAGATCCGGAGTCTCATTTTTAGAAATTGCCGGTATTCCGTTTTTGGACGGTTCCATCTCCTGCTGTGGGAATGGAACAACGTTGTTTTCCTCCCCAGCAGAGGCTACACTCTCGGGACGAGCATACGGGCTTCTTGTATCCAGGCCATGCATGAATTCATATTCGGCCTGCTGGTCCGTAAACCCACGTGAATCATCCTGTTGTTTCTTGACCGGCGAGAACTCATCCTCGCTGGCGATGTAAAGTGTTGCCTCCCGAGGCATAACCTTTGGCGTATATGCCGTGGCCGGCTGAGTTTTCGTGGTCTTTGAGATAGGTTCAAACTGCTCCGTCAGAGGAATGGCATCCTCCTCTTTATCTAGCTCCGCATACACATCCGAAAGCTTGATTGGCTCCTCCTTCACTGTGGGCGGTTCCTTTACCGGCTCCTTTTTTTTCTTTGGTGGTTCCGGTACCTTTTCCTCTTCCTGAGCCTTCTCTTCTTTTTTCTTCCGTCTTTCCAGCGCAAGCTCTGCTTCTTTTGCCAGCTTTTCTTCCTCTTTTGCTTCCCGGATGGCTTCTTTTTCTTCCCGGCGCATTTCACGATTCTCTTTAAAATCCTCATGCCATTCCGTGAATTTGGATGAAAAGTCGCCCAAAGAGATTCCTGTCATTATGACCAGGACAATGGCAATCGTGAAAAGAAGAACAATGACGCTGCCCCAAACGTCCAGTGCCATATAAAGCGGCCACGCAAGAAGCGCGCCAAGAAAGCCACCGCCCTGGGGGCTCATGGATGAATCCCGGTAAGTGCTCCTCAGATACGTGAGATAATCAGTCCCGGAATACCGTGCAGAGTTAAAAATCTGCAGAATCGTTTCAACCAGGAAAAAGAGCAGCACAATGCAGATTAATCTTTGGAGATTGATTTGCCGGTCTGAAAAGAAGACCAGCATGATGCCGCTCCAGCAGATCAGGACAGGAAGCAGCAGGCAAAGACCGCCGCCGATGCCATACATAAAGCGCTTAAATGAGTTGAGCACCGTCCCTGTCGACGGAATCACCTGACAGGCAAGCATGAGAATTCCAAGGCAGAACAACACAATGCCAATGACGCCATGGATATCGGTACCGCCCGATGTCTGCCTGGCTGCCGTGCCCCTGGCTCCGCTGACCTTCTTATTATTCTTAGAATTCCCCTTTTTGTTGTTTTTGGTTGACTTTGCAGCCATATTTCCCCCTCTTCTATTTTCGAAGCAATGAGGCTGTCTCCCCCAAGACAGTGCTCCTCATCTCCATTTTCCCGTTACTCAGGCATAGATGTTCTCAGAATGAGAACGGAAAGCAGTCCCTCCTCGTCCAGATGAAGTTCAAAGAAATACTTTCCCATCGGGTATACAAGGCTTACGCCGGGCGGCAGCATCATATCCTCCGCCTGCTGTTCATCATAGGTAAGCTCCGCCTGCGGTTCACCCAGAAGTGCGACGATGTCCTCTCTCCCGGTCCAGGATGTTTTGAGACCGAAAAGATCCATTCGGGTCGAGCGGATGGCCGTAATCCCCGTCATCATCTCAGGCGTATCGGTATATTTCGGAATTTCCACTGAGACACCGCGCAGCGTCGCCGGCTCCATCTGATAGAGCCTGCTGTTTACGGTAAAGTCCGGGTCCGCCAGTAAAGGATACCGCTCCAAGACAGTCCCAAGGTTTTCACCCAGCGCAATTTGAAAGTACGTACCCAGATGGCCGCTTTCAAGGACGGCTTTGAGCTGCTCTGCATCCGCTTTGCTTTCGATAAACTGTGCCGCTGGTCCATCCGGATCCAGAAGATCCGCAATCTCGTACCACGCAACGTTCACCGCACCGCAGGTGCCGGCAAATGTCCGATAGTGTTCATCGTCATAGTAGATGGTGAGTCCAAAGGCATCCAGGAAAAAGCAGTCCTCCGGAATCGGCAAAAGCTCTGCGTATTCAAGGTAATCGGAGACAAGCGGCACAATGTCCGCCTCAATAATCTCCTCCAGTCTCGCAATCGCCCGGTCGCCGTCCAAAAACAGCTGCCTTAAGGAAATCGCCTCTCCCGTTTCCGGATGAAAGCACATTGAGATTGGGACGCTGGCTCTGTAGCCATCCTTCTGCTGGCCATCCCATGTGAGAATCAGCGAGGTCATCTCCTGACCCTCATAAACATTTCCCTTTTCGAAAATCACCGAGTCCTTTTCTCTTCCGATGGATCTGGCGAAAATCTTAAAGGAATCGTTTTGCATAAACCGCTCGTCAATCTGGGCCTGCAGCGCCGCAGCCACCGCTGTTTCCTCCTCAACCTCGGTTTTTACCTGAAAGGATACCAGTTGATTGATCTCATCCCCCATTACCTGCATTTCCACTTTCACATCTGCCAGTGCAGTGATCAGCATCATGGAAAGTGATAAAAATGCAAAAAGACTTATGACCTTTTTCAATGCGCATCCTCCTTTTCTATTCAGTAACCCGGCTCTCTATCTTTCCTCCCTGAACAGGCACGAACTCCGGCCGGACGGACTTTTGAACCCCAGGAGCTTTTTTTCAATAAAGGTTTCCTACAGTAATGAGATTATATCGTAAAAAAGTGAATCTGTGAAGGAACTTTTGGAATTTTCCGTCAGATGTGTACTGACTAAACAAAAAAAGCTGGTTGACACCAGCTTGAGGATTGTTGTGAATTACTTGAGCTCGGAGGTGCAGTGCGGGCAACGGGTTGCATCATCTGCGATTTCGCTCTTGCAGTACGGGCAAAGGCGCGGCGCCTTCTTGGGCGGTTCGGCCTTCTTGAACTTGTTCATGGCCTTCACAACGAGGAACATGCAGAATGCAATCAGGATGAAGTTGATGACAATCTGAATGAAGTTGCCAAAGTTCAGTGTTCCGACGCCGGCATCATTCGCAGCCTGAATGCTCGGATAGGACTTAAGGTCCAGAGCCAGGAACAGTCCGCCAAAGTTGATTCCGCCAGTCAGCAGTCCCAGCAGCGGCATAAAGATGTCGTTGACCAGAGAAGTGGTAATTGCACCGAACGCAGAGCCGATGACAACACCGATAGCCATGTCAAGAACGTTTCCGCGCATTGCGAACGTCTTGAACTCCTCAAAGAATTTTTTCATTTTTCCCCTTCCTTTCACTTTACAAAAAACTATATTGGAACGGATTTCTCCGTGATCCACATGATTTACGCCCCTGTATCAGGCTGTGCTTCCGGGCTTTCCTCTGCTGCAGCGACCTGAGAGGCATCGCCTGCACTCTCCTTGGCTGTTGTCTGAGATGCATCCCCCGAAGCACTGCTTTCAGATGTTCCGCCTTGGCTCCCCTCTGCAGCGGCTCCGGCTTTCTCTGCCTCCGCATTTTCAAGGCTTTGGGTCAGCTTGGAAAAATCAATCTCCGGCAGCTCGTCAAGAGAGGAGATGCAGAAATGCCGCAAAAAAGCATCCGTTGTTGCATAGAGAATCGGACGACCTAATGCCTCTTTTCGTCCTGCCTCCTGAATCAGTCCCTTTCCTGTCAGAGACTGGATGGAATAATCGCACTTGACACCACGGATCTGCTCTACCTCTGCCTTTGTGACCGGCTGTTTATATGCAATCACGGCCAGCGTCTCCATGATGGCCTGCGACAATGACTGCCGCTGAACGGGCTGCAGGAGATGTTCAACATATGGTGCATAATCCGGTCTTGTCGTCAGCTGCACATGTTCGCCAAACTGCAGCATCCGAAGTCCACGGCGATCAAAATTATAGGTGCTTTCAAGGGTGACCAACGCCTCACTGAGCTCTTCCTCAGTCAGGTTCATCGCCTTTGCCAGTTCTGTACGATCCACGGCATCCCCGGCAACAAAGAGGATTGCCTCAATGATTCCAGGGCGTTCCTCAACCGGCGGTTTCTCCTTCTGATTCTCCTGTGGCATCAGAATCGTCTGTTTCTGATTCTCCATCCTCGCTCCTTTTTCCAGGGAGTATCAAAATATCATCAAATATGGCTTCCTGTTTTACATGCAGCCGTCCAAGCTTCAGCATTTCCAGCAGGGCGCTGAAATAGGAAACAATCTCATTTCTTGTCACATCATTTGAGAGCATGTCCGAAAACAGAACAGGCCCCTTTCTGAGGCGTGCCGTCAGGTTATACACGCACTGCTCAATGGTAAAGCGATCCCGATTGATGGATCGAAAGACACGCCCGCCGGGCTCTTCAGATTCCGCTTTGCGCATCATGATCCGCTCCAGGGCCTTTACCAGATTTTCAAGCGTCATTCCGGTCAGCTCCACCGGCTGAGGCGGCAGCGGATATTCCTCCGGCAGCTTTGAAAAAGCATTCATTGCGGCCTTTTCAAATTCCTTCATGCGCCCGGCACTTTCCTTATAGAGCTTATATTCCTCAAGGCGCCGGATCAGTGCCTGCTCCGGTGTCTCCATATCGGGATCCTCCGGCTCCGGCGGTCTGGGCAGCAGAGAACGGGATTTGATCTCAAGGAGAATCGCCGCCATCTGCAGAAACTCACTGGCCGTGTCCATATCAAGCTCATCAATGCTCTTCATGGACTCCAGATACTGCTCGGTGATCTCAGATACAAAGATGTCCTTGATGTCCACCTTTGCCTGCTGAATGAGATGCAGCAGAAGATCAAGCGGGCCTTCAAACTGTTTGAGGGAAACGATGTATGCCATGTTTACCCCCAGATGGCCTTTACCGGTAAAAGCAGCAAATCCTGTACCGGATAGATGACCGCACTGATAATTCGTCCGAATACGCCGGTGTAGGACAGTATCAGAACAAGTCCAAGCGCGATATAGGTGGCATTTCTTGAAAGCTGAAAGCGTCCCTTGAAGATCAGATCATTAAATACGTGGTATCCGTCAAGTGGCGGAAGCGGGATCAGATTAAAGACCGCAAGATTCAGGTTGATAATGGCCGTATAGGCAAACAGCCGCACAAAGGGAATCAGCGCCGGAGCTGCGATATACTGACCAAACATATCGGCGGCCTTTCCCTCAATCACAGACCAGATGACGTTATACCGATAACTGACAAGCGAAGAAAGCCCATAGTACCGAATGACCTCCTTGTTCCACATGAATGAGGAACAAAGGACCGTAAGTATGGTAAACAAAATCAGCAGAATCAGATTCATGCAGATTCCGGCAAGTGAAACCAGCAGATCCGAACGTACCCGATTGCCCTTAAAATTGTATGGATTTACCGGAACCGGTTTTGCATATCCGACACCGGCAAAAAACATGAGAATTGTTCCCACCGGATCCAGATGCGCCAGTGGATTGATGGTCATCCGTCCCATATTTTTCGCCGTATCATCCCCGCAGAGATGCGCGACATAGGCATGCCCAAACTCATGGAAGCAAAGGCCGATCAATACCGCAAGAATGCGGTAAATCGCCTGATCAAAAAAGGCGATAGGCTCCTGAAAAAGTGTCGATATATAACTGGCCATTCGCATCAACACTCCTTCCCGGCGCTTTGCATTACCAATTATAGAACGATGGTTATTTTACCCCTATGTTTCCGTATCGTCAAGACAATTGACCGATTCTGCCGGCAAATTCGCATCTCCGGACAACGTACGTCGGCCTTCTCTGGTCCTCACGTACTTCCTTCTATTATCCCTTCCGGCTCAGAATTCCGCTTTGTTTTACCGCCTGGCAGACCTCACGCATCTTCTCTGCCGGCAGCACCAGGGCAAACCGCACATATCCCTCACCCAGGGGCCCAAAGCTCGATCCCGGCGTACAGACAACGCCTGCACGGTCCATGAGATCAAGGCAGAATGTCATGCTGTCCGAATAGGCATCCGGAATCTTTGCCCATACAAACATGCTTCCCTTGTTTTTCTCAATGTTCCATCCGATTTCCTGCATTCCCTCGCAGAGGGCATCCCGGCGCGCCTGATACTCGGCACACTGCGCCTTTACCTTTGCACGTTCCGTACGCATGGCCGCAATGGCTGCCTTTTGAACCGGCAAAAACATGCCAAAGTCAATCTGACTGCGGAGCTTTTTGAAAGCAGCAATCAGCTCAGGATTTCCGATGAGAAACGATACCCGGGCACCGGTCAGGTTAAAGCTCTTTGAGAGACTGAAAAACTCCGCGCCAACCTCATCTGCGCCATCAAAACGCAGGAAGCTTCCCCCTTCGTTTCCATCATAGATGATATCTGAGTAAGCATTGTCATGGATCAGCACAATGTCATATTTTCTGGCAAAGTCAATGACCTCACGATACAGCTCCTCCGTTCCAATGCTTCCCATGGGATTGGATGGCAGCGAAAGGATCATATACTTTGCCCGCTGTGCAACCTCCTCCGGGATTTCCCCCACATTGGGCAGAAAATGGTTGCGCTCTGACATATCGTAATACCAGGGCTCTGCCCCAGCCATCTTGGCACCGGCGATAAAGACCGGATAGCAGGGCGAGGGAAGCAGAACCGTATCTCCTTCATTGCACAGCACCATTCCGATGTGTCCGATTCCCTCCTGGGAACCATAACACGAGGCAATCTGCTCCGCTCTCAGTGTCACACCAAACCGCTCTTTGTAATACCGGATGACCTCGTTGATGAGTTCATCTGAATCCCGAAGCGCATATTTCCAGTTCTGGGGATCCATGGCTGCATCTGCAAGCGCTTTTCGGATCGCTTCATCTGTCACAAAGTCCGGGGTTCCGATGGACAGATCATAAAAGGTCCGCCCCTGCTTTTCCAGCTCACGGCGGCGCTCATTCAGTGAGGAAAACACCTCATCGCCAAATCGATCCAATCGCGTTGAAAACTGCATACTCTACCTCTGATTCTTCTTTTTCTGATGAAAACCGTACCGAAGCCCAAGAAAAAGGGCCGAGATCAGGTAGTTCCTGACCCGGCCATCTCTTACATGGCACGTGTTAACTGCTGCCCCTGCTTGGTATCCTTAATGACATAACCAAGCGCCTGAATCTGATCCCTCAGCCGATCACTCTCTGCCCAGTTCTTCTCTGCTCTTGCCTTTGCGCGAAGTTCGAGGAGTGCATTGACCTCATCATCCTCTTTCTCCTCTTTACGCCGCAGCAATCCAAGTACGTGGGTCAGCTTCTCCAGCTTTTCAAGAACATACTGCAGTGCTTCCTTTGAGGTGTTCTCACCAACAAGTGAATTTTCTTTGCGTACAAACTCAAAGATTGCACCCAGGGCATCTGCCGTGTTGAGATCGTCGTCCATCGCCGCTTCAAAGGCGGTTTCAGCCTCTTTTGCAGCCTCAATCACTGCAGCATCCGCCTCTCCTGCCTTCTCGGCCTTGGCGTTTTTGAGGAGGAACTCATAATTGTCTTTAGCCGTATAAAGGCGCTCAAGACTTGCCTTTGCCTGCTCAATCAGAACATCCGCAAAGTTAATCGGGCTGCGGTAATGCGCACTGAGCATGAACATGCGTACAGCCTCAAGATCATATTTCTGAGAGATATCACGAACCGTAAAGAAGTTTCCGGCGGACTTGCTCATCTTCTCATTGTCGACATTGATGAATCCGTTATGCATCCAGTAGTGAACAAACGGCTTTCCAGTTGCGCCCTCGCTCTGTGCGATCTCATTTTCATGGTGCGGGAACACCAGGTCCTTTCCGCCGCAGTGAATATCAAAGGTTTCACCCAGATATTTCATGCTCATGCAGGAGCATTCGATATGCCAGCCCGGACGTCCCATGCCCCAGGGGCTTTCCCATGCAGGCTCGCCCGGCTTCTGTGCCTTCCAAACTGCAAAGTCCATGGGATGACGCTTATTGGGGTCCACATCGACGCGAGCGCCGCTTTCAAGATCTTCAAGATTCTGTCCGCTGAGCTTTCCGTATCCGACAAACTTCTGCGTATTGTAATATACGTCTCCGTTATCGCAGGTATAGGCCAGCCCCTTGTCAATCAGCTTCTCAATCAGTGCAATGATCTCAGGAATATGCTCTGTTGCCTTGGGATTGACCGTTGCACGCTCAACGCCCAGTGCATCTGCGTCGTGATAATACTCCTTAATAAAACGATCTGCCAGCTCCTTGACGGTAATGCCTTCCTCATTGGCCCTGCGGATCATCTTGTCATCAATATCCGTAAAGTTCTGAACAAAGGTCACCTTCATGCCCTTGTATTCTAAATAACGGCGCAGCGTATCAAAGACGATAAACGGACGTGCATTTCCGATATGAAAATAGTTGTAAACCGTCGGACCGCAGCAGTAGATGCTTACCTCTCCCTCTTTGATCGGCACAAATTCTTCTTTTTTCCTTGACTGCGTATTATAGATTTTCATTCGTCTCATCCTCCACTTTTATCTTATGACCATCGGCCTCGTAAAGCCTCGCTTCAAGCTCTTTTACCTGATGTTCAAGGGCGTCAATATGTGCCTTGACTGGATCCGGCAGATGCACATGATCCAGATCAATTCCCTTCTGTTCTGTTTCGCGTTTCACAATTCGCCCAGGGTTCCCGACAACCGTACAGTTGTCCGGCACTTCCTTGAGTACGATTGCACCAGCACCGATTTTGCTGTTGTCGCCCACGCGGAACGGTCCCAAGACCTTTGCACCGGCGCCAATCGTCACATTATTTCCGATCGTCGGATGGCGTTTGCCGACGTCCTTTCCTGTACCACCGAGGGTAACCCCCTGATAGATCGTCACATTGTCACCAATCACCGTTGTTTCGCCAATGACAACCCCATCGCCATGATCTATGAAAAAGCCATTTCCGATTGTTGCGCCCGGATGAATCTCAATTCCGGTTACATGTCGTCCTCTCTGCGAAATCCATCTTGCCAGGGTTGTATGCCCCGCAAGATACAGTTTATGAGCAATACGATGAAAGATCATGACACGTACCGAGGGATAACACAGCAGTACTTCAAGCCTCGTTTTTGCAGCAGGATCACGATCCAGCACCGTATCTATATCCCGTCGCAGCTGATCAAACACACCAATACTCCTCTTTCATTGCCAACCTGTCCCCACAGGGCGTCATTTTTGCATAAAAAAAGTCCTCTCCATCAGAGACGACAATATCGCGGTTCCACTCTGTTTGAATGATTTCTCATTCCGCTCATCGCCATAACGCAGCGCAGCGCCGGTTCCCAACAGATACTCTGATTTCACCGGAAACTCCCGGACGCACATTCACTGGTTCCAAATCCATCCCCGCTTCCAGCAGCCTACGGAGACTCTCTGTTGATCGTTTCCAGTTACTATTCCGTTCATCGTTTCAACGCGCATGATTATATGCCGAATCATTTGCTTTGTCAATTCCCAAAAGTACGTAAATCACCCAGCTTTTCATGTTTATCTTATCCTATTGAACGAAATCTGCCCTCCCATCCATATACGCAATCGTAATAAGAATAGGAGAGCAGATCGTTCACTTTTTATCAAACCATCTTCGCGTATTTTTTCTTTTCTTCCTCGGAAAGCCTCATTGCATCCATTACCTGTTTCGTCGTCATTTTCAGTGTCTCTTTCAGATTTCTGATGGTTTCAAGCCTGGATATATCAATTCCCTCTTGTCTCCCTTGTTCTAAACCTCGTTCTAAACCTCGTTTTAAGCCTTGTTCTAAGCCACGCTGTTCACCATATCTCTGTAAAGCTTCTCCATAGTTACACATATCTTGCATTCCCTCCTCTATTTCCTTAGTCATGGGAATATGGAAGTCGTTTTCTAGAATTTCCTTACGTTTTTCAACAGATTCATTTGTTGATAGCAATGTGCTCAGCAAACGAATGATATCACTTCGATTATCAATTCCATCATCGTTAAGATTGATAATGATGGCCTTCATCTTATCATAGTTTTCTACAGGCTCATCTACCTTACCAATGACCTTCTGTTGCGTAAACCCATACTCAGCAATAGAATTTCTTTTCTCTTTTCTTGGGTCTGGACAAATCCAAATGGAATATACCTTTCGGATTTTTCCGTAATCCGTTCCCGTAAACACAGTACCTTTTTGTCTCGAAATCAAACGTGCCAGATAATAAATGCCTCGAGTGATAATAGAATATCCAGGATCTACATCCACCTGGATTTCAACATTGATGATCAGTCGGATGATCTCCTCAGTATTCGGCACACATGCATCAAAAACCAAATCGTATCGAATTAATCCCTCGCTGTGCGAATTATCCTCTGTATCGGAACCGACGATACGCGAATCAGCATCTATCACGTCCTGATCAATAGACACTTCATTCATGCGTACATCTCCTACAATGCATTGATTCTCGATAAATGGAATACTGTAGTTTCGAAATTCTTCGACGCATGCTTTCAGAATCTCAGCAAGAATAATCTTGTGCTTCACCAGTTTCTTTGCCACTTCATCAAGCTTGGCTTTATCGACAGATGCATCAATACTGTTAGCAAGGCTTGTCTGTATCGTTGCCATCCTCGTATGTCCCCCTTTCGAAGGTTCCAATCAAGTAACACAATTATTTCTTAAATATATTGTAAACCCAAGTCCTTATTTCGTCAAGTCCAGGGTAAAAACAACGCGTGAACAATGTAAATATCATGGCTAAGGCGTTTTTTTCCCATGAAAAGACATATGTTCGGCCCACGCTTCTCGAATGTGTAGACTCTCATGGGTTTTTAAGCCGATTATCATATGGAGAAGCATCAAAAATCAGAATAAACAGTATCCGTTTTGGATTTTCTATGGTATAATACCCCCATCTTTGTTTGGGAGGTAGCAGAATGGCTTCTACGAAAAAGACAGCACGTGAAGAAAAACGCACCAGGATAGCAAGAATCGTTGCGCTTATTATTGCAGCTGCGCTGTTGTTGTCTACATTCTTAGTCTACTTGGCCGGTCTTCGCTGATTTGCCATATAGATGTAAAGACGGGGATTTCCCGTCTTTTTTATATTCAAGCATTTTAACAAATAAAAAAGAGACCGTAAAGGTCTCTTTTCTTGGATCCGGCAACGTCCTACTCTCCCGGGCCGTCTCCAGCCAAGTACCATCGGCGCTGAAAGGCTTAACTTCTGTGTTCGGTATGGGAACAGGTGGATCCCTTTCGCTATTGCCACCGGAATTCTATGAAGGGTC
>JAFUZM010000091.1 GCA_017476605.1 Clostridia bacterium | reverse complement strand
CAAAGATAGTCAAAAAGCCCTCTCTGGCAGGGCTTACTTTGCTATACCCAAAAGGCAGGAAAATGTCAATATCCTGTCTTGCCGAATTCTAAACCACTTTATTTTGGAACGCTTCCTAAGCGATCATCTTGATCTCAATACCAGCAGCATTCATGAGATAGCCACCGGCAACGTGCCAGACAGAACCAGAGGAAGAGCCACCCATGGTGACCTCGCCCGGATGATCCTTGCAGTAGGCGATGAAGCTGGCAAGATCGGTGATGTTGTTCTCTTTTGCCCAGGCGGTGTTGACCGTGATGGCAGCAGCGTCGGTATTGACGCGGCAGAGCGGGATGTAGTTCTCATAGGTATACTCGGACATATCGAGTGCGCCATAGGAAGAGAGCTCCCAGGTGATCATGCCGATGGTGTATCCATCCGGATTGGCATCAGCGATGGCCTCATGGCCGATAACGCCGCCAGCACCGGTCTGGTTGTCAACGGTGATGGTCACGCCAAGCTGCTTCTCAAGAGCGAGACAGAAGGCACGCAGACAGTTGTCGGTTCCGCCGCCTGCACCCCAGGGATTGATCGCGGTGATGCCCTTATCCGGATAATCGGCAAGAGCCATTGCAGAGATGCTGAGCACCAGAATCATGGTGATCGCAAGAGCCAGGAATTTCTTCATGAGTATTTCCTCCTTTTTTTATGAAGTACAAGTCATAATCGACCAGTACTATCATTGGAGGAAATTATAACAGTTCCTTATCACACTGTCAAACATTATTTACAGATTCTTAGCTCTTCTTTTGTGTTTTTTCTCTGAAAATAAGAAAAGGCCATCGTACGCCCTTCAGGCGCAAACAGGCACGATCCGGCAAACCGGATCGTGCCTGTTTGAATTTTCGCAGACATTATGCCGCTTTTCTCTCTGTCTTCCCCTCTTTTTTTCTTCTCCTCTTTGGAATCAGTCCACCAAAGAGAATCATGAAAAAGTCCGAAATGTGCCACAGCTGCATCGCAAGTCCCGAGACAAACAGCATCAGGCCCATCGAGGCGGCATCGCTCAGCATGATAAAATCGGCAAATCGGGCGTTACCGAGCATCCACGCTCCCAGGACAAATGCCACCGTTCCAAGGAGCTGCAGGATACCCGGACCAATGGATCTGATATAGAAACGATGTACGCCAAAAAAGCCGAACGCCAGTGCAAAGAAGGCCGCAAGCGGGCGGGATTTGCCCCGCCAGCATTCCGCCATGGTCCGATCCCGCTCTGCGCGCCTTGATATGCTCTCTGTCAGTGCATGCACAATGACCACCAGGAGGAGAATGACCAGAATGATCGCATTATCCCCGCCAAACAGTCCTTTCCCTTTGCCCTGAAAGAGTTCAAGGATGCTTTTCCCAAGACCGGTTCCAAGGAACGATTGGGCAATATTCTGAAGGTTCATCATTGTTTTTCTCCAGCTTCCGAAACACTTTCCGTTCAGGCATGTCCATATGCCAAAGCTTCATAGGAGCCAGGTATCTCGGCATCCTGCCATGGGACAGGTCCGTCTATCTGGCCATTTTGTAAATCGCGATCATGTCCTCCAGGTACAGAACCTTTGCCGATCCGATGTGTCCATCGGCGGAAGCACGGACACAGGACTCTGCCATCTCCCGGATCTGCTCATCCGTCGGCGCAATGCCAAGCTCTCTCATGTTCACCGGCATGCCGATGCGATGGTAGAATTCCTCCATTTTGTGAATTCCCTCAAGAGCCACGTCCTCCTCCGTCTTGCCAGCCGGATTTACGCCCATGACCTTCACCGCATAGCGGACAAACCTTGGCAGATCCTCACGGTACACATACCTTGCCCAGCTCGGCCAGACGGCAGCCAGACCTGCACCATGGGTCACATCAAACATGCCGCCCATTTCATGCTCCAGCATGTGAGAGGCGAAGTCTCCGCCATTGTTGCCACAGCCGGTAAGGCCGTTGTGCGCCAGTGAGCTTGCCCACATGACCTCTGCTCTCGCCTCATAGTTGGCAGGATCCGCATGCAGAATCTCCGCATACTTCATGACGGTTCTGAGAAGACCCTCAGCCAGCTCGTCCGTCAGCTCCATGTTGCCGCCCTGCGTAAAGTACCGCTCCATGGTATGCATCATGATGTCCGTTGCACCTGCCTGTGTCTGATAGTCCGGCAGCGTCATGGTCAGCTCCGGATTCATGATTGCAAATTTGGGACGGGCGATATCGTCGTTATAGGAACGCTTCTCTCCCGTTTCCTCATTTGTAATGACACAGCTGTTGCTCATTTCGCTGCCTGCAGCCGCAATGGTCAGGACGGAGGCAACCGGCAGACAGCCCTTTGCCTTTCTGGTATGCTGGAACAGCTCCCAGACATCCCGCTCGGGATCTGCCAGTGCATAGGCAATGGCCTTGGCAGAATCAATCACGGAGCCGCCGCCGACAGCCAGGATAAAGTCAACCCCCGCCGCCTTAGCAAGTGCAATGCCCTCGCGGACCTTGCCAAGATGCGGATTCGGGACAACGCCGCCAAGCTCAACATGCGGAATCTGTTCGTTGTCGAGCGCTTCCTTTACCTGATTGATGAGACCAGAGCGAACCGCACTTTTTCCGCCATAGTGAATGAGCACACGGGATCCACCGAATTCCTTGATTAATCTGCCTACCTGCTTTTCCGTTTCTTTTCCGAACACCACTTTGGTCGGTGTATAGTAATTGAAATTGAACATTTGTCTGCTCCTTTCGGGGTACTGTAGTGTTATTTGTTCTTGTTGCAGAAACCTCAGTCCAGTGCCTATTATACGGATTAGGAGGCACATGTCAATCATTTTTGAAAGGCCCTCGCAACTTGGTGACAGTCTGTCCGGGAAACCGACAGCACAGCTCGCCTCAAAAGCTTCTTGAAACCGGAAAGTGCGCGTGATAGAATATGCAGGCATTTTCTTTCGCGAGGCAATTCATGCAGAAAAAGTTTCAGAGACCGCTGACAGAGGGACCCATTGGTCAGCGTATCTTTTTGTTTTCCGTCCCGATCATCCTTTCAAATCTGCTGCAGGTTATTTTCAATATGTCCGATATTGCGGTTGTCGGACATTTTGCTGGCTCCGGCGCACTGGGCGCCGTCGGCTCGACGCAGCAGCTGGTGGCGCTTTTCACCGCCTTTTTAATCGGCATGGCGTCCGGCATCAACGTTTTGGTGGCGCGGCATTTTGGTGCTGGCCATGAGAAGCTGCTCAGGCAAACCGTGCATACCGCGTTCGGCCTTTCCCTCCTGCTGGGGATCGTGCTTTACCTGATCGGCATCCTCGTGGCAAAGCCTATTCTCGTCCTGTTTGGCACAAGACAGGAACTTCTCGGTGGCGCGCTTCTCTATGTGCGGCTGTTTTTTATCGGGATGCCCGCCATGGCCGTCTATAATTTTGGCAGTGCGGTCTATGACGCCATCGGAAACACGAAAAAGCCGCTGCAGTTTCTGGCTTTATCCGGAATCCTCAACATCGGGCTCAACCTGTTCTTTGTTCTGGTCTGCCACTGGGATGTAGCCGGTGTCGCCGTGGCAAGTGCTCTCTCTCAGCTCCTTGCTGCCATCCTGATCATCCGTTCCCTGATGCATGAGGAGCTCGAAAGCTGCCGACTGAGTAAGAAGCATTTTCGCATTGACAGGGACATCGCCAGATCCCTTCTTCGCCTTGGTCTGTCCTCGGGTTTTCAGACCGCCATCTTCCCTATTGCCAATCTTTTCATCCAGTCCGGCGTGAATTCCTTTGATTCCACCATGGTTGCCGGAAATGCCGCGGCAGCGAATGCGGACAGCATCGTGTACGATACCATGAATGCCTTTTATATTGCCTGTGCCAGTTTCATGAGTCAGAATTACGGAGCACGGCAGAAAGCACGCGTTCTGCGCTCCTACCTCTCCTCTCTGGCCTGGTCCTTTGGCGCAGGACTGGTGCTCGGCCTCTCCCTGGCCTTTGCCGGTCCACGCTTTCTGGGCATTTTCACGACCGATCCGGAGGTCATCTCTGCCGGCATGACCAGGCTTCGCATCATGGGCTTTTCCTATGCCTTCTCTGCCTTTATGGACTGTACCATCGCCGCCTCCAGAGCCCTTGGCTATACCCTTGTCCCGACAATCATCGTCATCATGGGCTCCTGTGTGTTCAGAATTCTCTGGATCATGACCATATTTGCCCATTTCCATACGATCTTTTCCCTCTACTCCCTTTACATCTTCTCGTGGGGTCTTACGT
>JAFUZM010000090.1 GCA_017476605.1 Clostridia bacterium | reverse complement strand
CATGGAACCTTTCTTGGTAGTTTGCACAGTCTCATTTAATATGCAAAATCTGTTAATCAATATAAACTGTATGACTCAATTCGTCTCATTCAATTTGCGGCAAAAGGTCAAAAATAGTCTCAAATAATATTCGGGTTGACAGGCATTCACGCAAATGTTATAATTTTTAACGTTTAGGGGATGCGTATAGCATCTACTAACAAAGCCAGGATACAAGACAATACGCAGGCAGGATAATCCGCCCTGGATTTCTTCTTTGAGCATGCCTGGAAAATCGAAGGGAACCGATAGAATCCCATTCGGAATGTAATCTCGTTGCGTGTAGCACCAAGTTCATCTCATTGCCATGGATATCGTCAGAAGCAGGCACTTGAAAGCATTTCGAGAAGGACTATACCAAATGTACCTGCTGATATGGAATGCCGGGTGGAGACACATATGTCAGCATCATCCAGGTGTGTCCCTTCTTCCCGTCTCTGTGCATGGTGTTTTTCGCAGTTTCTTGAAAAGAAGCTCCAAAAGGAACTTACCAGGCCAAATGTAAGATTGCCAGTTGTTACTTTTGTTAGGTGGCAACGGCTTTAAAGTTCAAAATATCGCACTATATGTGTGTAATAAGGAGTAGAGTTATGTTAAGAAGAGTGGTTCGTTCATTGGTGTTTCTGATAGTCGTTCTTATGACTATCGCTATGGTTTGTGGTGTTGCCCTGGGAGAAGGGTATATGGTTAGATTGCAGAAAAGTGATGGAACATTTGTAAGCAACTATGATGGACTTGCGAAAGCGATTGAGAAAGTAAATACCGATCATCTAACCAACCCAACCTATCTGATTGGCAGATCTTTTGATGTTACCAACCCAATTACCATGGAAAACGCGACTCTTGATCTGCAGAACCATACGCTTACCATTAAAAACAATGTCACCTTCAAAAACGTAAAGATAAGGAATGGTTCGTTCACCGTTTCCGGCAATTACTCTCTGACGTTTGAAAAAGTAGAGCAGCAGGGATGGCATACGAGCGGTGAAAATAGTGGTGGCGTAATAAAAGCAAGTGATGGTGCACACATCGTCGTAAAGAATAGTACTATGCAAGACAACTCAGCTTTTGAAGGTGCAGCTATTCGAGCAAAGGACGGTGTAAGTCTGACGGTTGAAAGCAGCAATTTCATCAACAATCACTGTTCGAACGGCGGTGGTGCAATCCTGCTATGGAATGCCACCGCGGAGATCAGAGACTCCACATTCGATGGAAACACTGCCTCTTGGACTGCTGGAGCTATTTTTTCAGAATATCAATCTAACTTGAAAGTCTATGGTACCACTTTCCAGAACAACAAAGCCGGTATACGTGGTGGTGCTGTCACCGTTCGGCGATCTCATGCGGAATTCCTAGATTTTAACGGCAAACCGACTCTGTTTGAAAACAACCTGGTTGAGGACTGTCCTGATTTTGGCGGCGGTGGTCTGTTCATTGATGTGGGATGGGTACAGATGCAGGATGTCCTGATCACCGAGAACTCCGCCCGGGATGGCGGTGGCGGTCTCAGTACATGCACAACCGGAACCGCTCAAATTGGTTCTCTGCATGGAGCGGCAATTTATGGGAATAGCATAACCTCAAGTGCTAACATAATTGATTCGGAGATTCGACATTATCAGGACGTGTTTTTTCACACAAGAGACCATCTGGATCATCGGACAGGACAACTTATTGACGGGCGTGATTATTTCCAGACCGCGGACATGAAATATGCCCTGTATGAACAGATGTTCAACGGAGGACTCCATCAGTGGAGTGGGAAAACAGTCCCAATGTGGAACGAAGGACATGAACTCTATTCCTATATTGCTCAGTCAAATCCCACCATTAAGAGTAATGCTGGTGCGAAAGTCATCTTTCGAGGAAACAAGGTGAATTCTTCATCCCTTGATGCTATCGTCAGTGGTGGCGGAATCGCCGACAACGGTTTGCTGATTATCGGAAGCTCCACGGAAATCAAAATTGTCAAGGTCTGGAAAAATGACCATCCTGAGACCCGTCCCAGCGAGGACGATCTTCTCAAGCATGTGAACCTTTATAAGAACGGAAAAAACATGGGGGATCTTTATGACCTTCGTCACAATCCTTCCTCGGGAGTCACCATAGAGGTTTGGACAGGAAACGAAGCGAAGACCCGCAGTCCTTACTCCAATATCATCCTGGAAAATGATCCAAATCTCCAGGGAGTCTATGACCCGAATGCTAAGAAATGGAAGATTCCGGATAACACGTACTGGCTCATCGTTGTAAGTGGGCTGGAAGAAAACCAATCCTATTCAGTTGCTGAGAGTAGGCTCTCAGGCTATGAAATTCCCGCGATCAGCGGCACAGTGATTACAAATACCCTGGAAACAATAAGCATTGATGTGAACAAAGATTGGAATGACGCTGGGCATGAAGGTGCCAGGCCTCACACCGTGACTGTACGTCTTCACGCAAATGGAGAAGAAGTCGGCTCGAGGCAGCTGACAGCAGACAATAATTGGCAGGCAACATTTACAGACCTTCCCGTTTACCATGAGGGAGTCAAAATCCACTATACCATTACAGAGGATCATATCGCCGATTATACAACAGAGTATGATCAGGATGATTTCATTGTTACCAACACTTATAACCCTGGAAAAACCAATGTGGTAGTAGAGAAAGAATGGGAAGACCATGAGAATCAGGATGGAGTGCGCCCTGCTTCCATCCAGGTTCATCTGCTGGCAAATGGAAAAGATACCGGAAAATCATTGGTGCTGAACGAATCAAACGAGTGGTTTGGTGAGTTTCAGGACCTTGACGAAAAACAAAACGGACAGATCATTCAGTATACCGTAAAAGAAGATAGTGTCGCGCTCTATACGGGCAGCATCACGGGAAATATGAATCAGGGGTTTGTCCTGATCAACCGTCACCAGCCGGAAGAGACGTCATTGACCGTGAATAAAATCTGGGTACATAAAGACAACCTAGAAGCGAACCACCCTGAGGAAATCACGATTCGCCTTCATGCCAACGGAACGGAAAAGGAAGTCCGGGAGTTGACTGCCACAAATGACTGGTCCACAATATTTGAACACCTTCCGAAATACGAAAGCGGCGACCTGATCCATTACGTCATCACGGAAGATCATGTAAAGGACTATACGCATCATATTGACGAAACAACGGGCACCATCACCAACACGTATAACCCGAATAAAACGGATGTGGAAGTGGAAAAGGAATGGCTGGATGAGCATAACAAGGATGGGATTCGTCCGGCACAGATTACCGTTCATCTGTATGCCAACGGATCTGATACTGGCAAATCGCTGATCCTGAGCGAAAAGAACTCATGGTATGGATCGTTCGAAGCTGTGGATGAATTTGATGCAGGCAATCGTCCCATCACCTATACGATAAGGGAAGACTCGGTACCCGGGTATGAAACGTTCATCGTTGGCGACGCCATAGAAGGATTTACAGTCGGAAATGAGCATAAACCGGAGGAAGACGATGATTATGACAAGATGTGCTTCCATTTTACAAAAGTCTGGTCCGGTGGAACGTCGGAGGATGTTGATTTTGATTTCTATACCTCGGATGGAAAGCCCCTGCACAAGACTTTCCACAAAAAGGTCATCAACGAGAACGAGTGGTACTATGAGGCCTGGTTCAACGTGGATCCGGGAGATTATGTGATCGAGAAAGAACTTCCCGGATACTCTGCCCAGTACGAGAACAAGGGCAAATATGCAAGAACCAAAGACCGGCTGTACAACGGTGGGACGGTCATCAATACAAAGATCATGGTTCCACAGACCGGAGACAGAAATCAGCCAATGATCCTGGCTGTCGTGGCGGCTGGAAGTTGTCTGGCGATTACCATCATCATTTTGCGGAGCAAACGCAGAAAAGCCGTATGATGGAAGAAACAGACCGTGTAGCGTGTATAATGAAGTTGGAAAAAGAGTCACAAGGAAACAGACTGTGACTGTGACAAGGAAGAAACGATTCTCCTGACAAGGATTTTTATCGCATCTCATTTCGACAAACATAATCAAAGAGGGCCCTGAACACATTGTAAATCAATGCGTTCAGGGCTCTCTTCATGTAGTGCCGAACAGTACGATTATGTCTTTGCCGGATTGACGCCCAATGATTTCGGGGATGTAGGACTTGCAAAGATCACTGCAGACAAGTGATGCAAAATACCGACACCATTTTTGAGCATCCAGCTCATTTCCAAATAAATTCCAATCTGAAAACGGTTGTTTCGGAATAAAGAAAAACGTCGTAGCCACGCCTGCATGACTCTCCTTGGATGCGGTAGACGAGATCATAAAGGCATGTTGGAAATCGGATATCCACTGGAGCTTCATAGGTGGAATGGGGATTGGAGGAGGAGTCAATACAGAATATCAGCCTTTCCTGCTCTTCTGTAGCATTGCCTTGTTCAGAATTTCGGCAATCTGTTCATCAGTAAGTTCTGGGCATTCATCATCGGGTTCAACAGGTCTTGATTCGAATTCTTTTAGACGATCAACCTTTTCTTTCGTCAATGCAGTATCTACAGATAAAGTACGCTGTGCAACGGCCTCACGATTCAAATGTTCAAGAACGATTAACCGCCCATCCGATGAGTAGACATACTCTTTCCCATCTTTGATTATGGGATTTCTTCTTGTTCCTTTTTTCGCTTTTCTCAACGAGGCCCTCAATGAAGCCATTTTCACAGGAGACATCCCGTACTGCACGAAACTCCGCCCGTCAGCACTGAATTCAGTCGGTTTAGGAATTGAAACTCTTAGTGCTTCGCTCATACTAATCTCTCCTTTCTTCGCAATACTCAAACGCCATATAAAATAGCTTTACGATCTTCATAAAGTTTCTTCTCTTTTCGTGTTGCCTGGCGAGCAGAAATGATCCTGTGATATACGAGATCTGGATCTAAATCATCCTCGTCTTCTGAATCAAATGTAGCTGCCCTATCAGTATAGACAACATACAGTACGCTATTGACTTCTCCAATAAACGCACTTTCCTTTTCCGGTTCAGCCGTAGGTATTCCTATTCCGAACATTCTCTGTTCTTTATTGCTATGCTTAGGATCCTTCTCAAAAAAACCAGCATCATCATTGAAAATCATTGCTGCTGTTTGAAAGTCAAAGCCTCTATCTGCGTAACATTTGTCACTCTTGGCTTTATCCCAGACAAAATGCATATTGTCCAAGTCAAAGTAGACATCTTCATGTACAGTACCTTCTGGAAAGTACATATCCTCTAAATCTTTGTCTTTCCGTGGCTCTTCCAAGCTAAAACCGTCCCCTTTCAAAGGAATTTCATCTCTAAGTGGATACACTTCACCCAGTTAACTTAAATGTAATCAAAGGAATCCCTGTTTGTCAAGTTGCTTCGGACTAAAAAAACGTCGTAGCCACGCCTACATGGCTACGATCATATTGCCCAGGAATAGAAAATCCTTATGTGGAAGCACATTCTTAACTTCCTTTTTACACTTTGAAATCCAATTCAAACCATTGCTTTACACCAACGATCTAATTTGACATTTCCTCAAGCAGATCCATCGGATCACTCAGAAGGCGTCTGTAAATACCTGTAAACAGCTCGCGCTTGCTGTCTACCCACTCAGGATTACGAGTTTCGTTTTTCCGAATTCGAATCGCTAGCTTTACCATTCGATTCCATTCCCGAGAGACTGCACCAATTGCCTTGTTGGCAGTAGGATCAGAATAATAACCCATGCAGTGTTCCTCCTTTGCTGAATGTCTTCGATTCTTTCCCCTGGAGTCACTTTTGCTCTTCCCCGATTTCCCCGTTTTCGGAAAGAAAACATCAGGTCAGAACTCCTTATTCTTTCACGCGCACCATATTTTGGGGAAATTATACTTCTCATTCCATATCATGTCAATGGTCTTGATAGAAACTTCAACTGACCAGCACGTTGTTTGGAATAACAAACAGTTTCCATCCCGTTTATTTTCACAGGGATGTTCCCTATCGTTGAGCCTTCCGTCCGCTCTTTGCATTCTCTGTTTTTGCCAGATACCTCCCGCTTTCGGTAAGGCATTGCCTTCATTTGTCACTTCGCATCTTCCAGGAGAAAGTCAAATACTCTCTGAATTTTAATGCCATCATCAAAAAATTACCAAGTTTTGGTTTTTGATTCCTAAAACTTTGTGATCTAATCCGTTTTTGCTTTTGATCAACAAAACATATGTTTCTGTCCATAAAACTGCATTCAGTTTTGGATGATTGGATGTTCCATCTCATCAATCGCGCAGTTTTCTTTTGGAGGATCCCGTGCAATTCTGCATTTACCATCAGGTTCTTTCCCTAAACTGCATCTCGTCTTTCAGATTGCTATTCTGAGCACTTCCTGATCTCACCTCCTTCTTCATTACGAGAGAAATATCTTGCAGCTTTTGCACCTTCACGATAGAATTACAGGCAAACACAGAGGATGGGAGGGAAATCATGCACTGGAAATACTCGATCATGCATATGGATGACGTTGTTGCAACGATTGACAGCAATGGTCTCTGTCATATCGACTCGCCGGATTTTCTTCCCTATAATCTCTGGCTCGTAAGCGGTGATGATGTCACAACACGAACAGAAAACCTCAGTAACTTCCAGTATTGGTGCGCTTCCCGCATCTTTCCCCGTGATCGGAAATATGCAGGGGTAATGCTTGAGGCCATCGGTGCAGACAGAAGCAGCACAGAAAAGGAACGTGCACAGATTTCCCTTCTTTTTCACTGCGCCACCATGACGGATGTTTTCTGGGTCAGAGAGGGAACTGAACATCTTCGCTTTTCGCAGGTCAGCCTTTATGCTCATCCGCTATCCGGCATATTTGCTGAGGTAAGCCTGCTGGGCAATGTCAGATCCCTGCAGGAAATGACACCCCTGACATCCATGGACTATGCTGCAGACATTTCCACACAGGGAGCCGTACCAAAAGCATGGATTCGCCAAGGACCTGCCTTCTTTCTGCTCAAGGATAGCGGAAATAGAGATGTTGACGCAGAACTGCTGGCCAGCCAGATCGCGCGCTGCTTTGCGGTTGACCAGGTTCTCTATGAACCATCTTCCTACCGGGATACACCTGTTACACAAAGCCGACTCTTTACCTCTGTATCTGAGAGCATTGTGCCCATGGAGTATGTCGAAATATACGCAGCAAATCATGACACAACAAGAGCACAGATGATCAAGCGTTTTGATCTGTATGGCTTTCATATGATAAACATCGTGGACTATCTGGTGGGAAATACCGACAGGCACTGGGGCAACTGGGGATTTCTGATTGACAACAGGACCAATCTGCCGATCCGCCTCCATCCCCTGATGGACTTCAATAAGTCTTTTCTGGCATACGATACACTGGAGGGAGCGCGGTGCCTGACCACAGAGTCCTCCATGAGTCAAATGGACGCTGCCATACTCGCGGTCCGGGCAGTCGGATTAAACCAAAGAAACGAAATAGATCCGGCATGGTTTTCAGATGACAACATCTTTCGTATGTTCTCCCGTCGGCTTCAGGTCCTCAGGTCCTTCCTTCAGAAATGAGATTTGGCGTCGAGATGAGCCTGCATCTTATTGAGGAAAAATGCATCTTACCTCCTCACCCCTTGAATTGTTCGCCAGTACTGATAAAATGGCCTCATCTTCTTTGAAGGGATGTGGCTGTAGATATGGGAATCCCGCTTTTTCTGATTGGGGCGATCATGGAAATTGTCCTTGCCCTCTGGGCCATCCGAAACGCACGGACCGATAGGAATTGGAGAAGAAACCGTCTGATCGTTAGAGCTGTGGAGTTTGCCACAATCTTAATCACGTTTCTTCTTCCAATCGGACAGAAATGGCGACTGATGCCTGCACTTTTGCTGTCACTGCTTCTTCTTGTCATCGCCGTGGTCGTTTGCCTTGTCCATAGAAAAACGGCAAGCAGGAAGAAGAAGACCGCTCATGTCATTGTGGGCTGCATTCTGAACATCGCTTTATTCTTCGTCATTTTGATCCCTGCATTTGTATTCAGCGGATATAAAGGGCTTGGGGTGACTGGCAGCTACGATGTGGCCCAGGCAGATGTCATCCTGGTAGATGAATCGAGGGTAGATCCCTTTGAAAGCGATGGAAGCAAACGGGAAGTCCCGGTACACTTTTTCTATCCGGATCATGCAAAGGGCGAAAGCTTCCCGCTGATCGTGTTTTCCCATGGCGCATTTGGGTATTATGAAAGCAATTTCTCAACCTATGAAGAACTTGCCAGCAATGGATATGTCATTGCGGCATTGGATCACCCGCACCACGCCTTTTTTACACATGATACAGAGGGAAAACTCGTTCTCGTGGATCAGGACTTTCTGAATACGGCCATTACCGTATCCAATGAGGCTGAGTACGAGGAAGACAAGCTTCATGCCATCGAAAATGAGTGGATGCAAGTGCGAGTGCCAGATCTTGATTTTGTGATCACTGCAATCAAAGAGGCAAAGGATGCAGGGGCCTTATCCCCTGTCTGGGTACTTTCCGGCACTTCGCCCGCGACGATTGCAGAGATAATGAACGTGACCAATGCCGGGAAAATCGGCGTGATGGGTCATTCCATGGGTGGTGCCACCAGCGTTCAGATTGGAAGAGAACGAGACGATATTGATGCAGTCATTGATATCGACGGAACGATGCTGGGCGAATACATCCGTGGAGAGGATGGCACGTATACGGTTTCGACCCTGCCATATTCCCTTCCCATTCTTGAATTCGTGAACTGGGCTACCTATAACGAGCTTGCGGACATCTCTGCCAAGGGGATCATGTATCCCAATGAGGTGCTGATGGCCAATGCTGACGAGGGATTTCGTGTAACCGTACGGGATACGGAGCACATGGACTTTACCGATTTGCCCATTCTCTCTCCGTTTCTTGGAAAGATGCTCGGAAGCGGTTCCCGTGATACAAAGGAAACAATGACAATTGTGAATGGCTTGATTCTGGATTTTTACAACTGCTATTTGAAAGGGCAGGGATCGTTTCAACCGCAGGAAATCTATTGATGTGAGGAACGCATTTGAATGAAGGTCGAGGTCAGATTGGTCGGT
>JAFUZM010000089.1 GCA_017476605.1 Clostridia bacterium | reverse complement strand
CCAAGCATATCCTGTATGCCAATGCCTCTGCTTCACTGCACCGCAGTCTCGGTGTCGCTGCCGTGGATACCTCCCTTGTATCTGCCCTGAATATCGCGCTTAATGTAGTGGCATACGGTGGCGCAGCCATCATGCTGATTCTGTTCATTCTTTTCCATCGGAAAAGCAGGATGGCGAAGATCACGGTTGAAAAATAATCATTGCAGGGGAGCTATGCCCATCGCGTATGCGATGGTTTTGTCACGGAGCAGGTACCTGACAAAATTGCTTAGCAAATCAACTGTACCGAATGTACCTGCAGAGGAGGACAGCTTCTCGGCGTTTCCCTCCCCTTTTGTCGTTCAGTATATTCAAAAATCATTCTGAGAAGGGACAAAAAATGAGAAAGTACCATTATCGCATTTTTATCATTGTGGCGCTCCTGCTGTGCACCCTGCTCTGCGCCTGTGAAAGCCTGGCTGATACGAATGAGATAACGCCTGGCATCCAGACCGTCACCGCCCTGGGGTTTGTGGATATTGATGGTGCTAAACTGCAGGGCCTGGCTGTGGAATACAATGTGGATCTGACAGATGCGGATGTGTCTGCCGAAGCTTTCAGTGTAAAAGTATATACGCCCAAATCTCTTGAGTATCTTGGAAATGGACAGATTGGCGATATCACCGCGGTTTATGTGCATGATACCGCAGCCATCTCACCGGAGGGCGGGACAGGCCATGGCCATTATGTGATCATCGAACTGTTCACAGACTGGTGCGCTGGCGTGGAAATGACCTACACCAACAGCCTGAATGCGCGAGTCACCCAGGTAAAGGATCTCCATGCCGGAGAAATCACCATTCCCGCGCAGGACAAGGCTTACAGTACCATTAGCGGTGGAAAAAAAGACGTGCGCTTCTCCATCCCGGACATTGCCGGTTTCCAATTCTTCACGGATGAACCTGGCAGCCTTGGAGCAAACGGGCCTGCATTCGTACAGGCGAATTGTTTCAGTGAGATCACCGGCAAATATGCGGATGAGCACCTTGCCTATGCACTTTGTCTCCCGGAGGATTATCGCGAGGATGGCTCTTACGCTCTGGTATCAATAGACAATCCTGCCACAGCCAAGGGCACCCATCCCCTGATCTCTGTCCTTCAGACCCGTGTGCCGGCCGTGATGGCCAGCGAATGGGCACAGGAAATGATCCGGCAGCATGAAGGTGTTGATGGTCTGATCGTTGTGGTTCCGGTCATCACCGAGCGCGTGGACAACAACGGAGGAACGACCGCAGAATATGAAGCGCTTGTTCATCTTTGGGATTCCCTGATTGAGACCTACCACGTAGACAGGAACTATGTATATGGTGTGGGACAGTCCGTCGGTGGAATGGAGATGCTAGAGACAAACAGAAACCGGGACAATTTCTTTGCAGGCATTCTTCTGTATGAGGATCAGTGGCTGCAAACCTATTACATGGATACGACTTACAAGAGCGATTTCGCGGCGAACGCGCATGCCGAAGCCACCGCTCCGATGCACTATCCCCGGGTAGATGCATACATCACCTGGGATTACCATCTGGATACGGAGGGCAAAAAGATCTTTGAGGGGCACGACCCAAGAAACTATTACTATCTGGTTTCCGACGACAACATCACCGTGCTGCATGGCAGCGAAAACGGAGAATCCAGAGACGGCTGGAATGAGATGAAATATCTCTATGCGGATCTTACCGGTTGCGAGCTCGAAATGCTGGAGATTGACGGAAGCCAGGAGGTCATCTCGCTGAACGAGCAGATTCAGGCATATCTGAATCGCGAGACCCGGCTGAATATCCATCCGATTTCCCTCTTGAATGGAGGCCTTATCCGCAAGTCAGACGCACCGTTTGCATGGCTGCTTGCTCGGTCACGGCAGGAGGAAATTGCTCGGGAAAAGCTGGATCTGAACAAGCCGTTTGAACGGGCAGATGAGCAGATTCAAACAGAGGAACGGCAAATGGTCTTTACAGATCGGGATGGTAATCCGCTCTATTATCTCACCGGAAAGTCTGGTGCTGGAACGCAGTTCTATAACAGCTTCTGGGTGAATACGAACACCGTGATTGATGCACTCCCAGGCTGGCTGCCGGCAGGGATGGATAAGGAAACGGTTGTGACTGCCGCATCCATCCTTTCTGTCCAGACGATTAATGATAACGCGCTGGCCGTACTGTATGACAAAGACATGACCGGCGTACAGCTGCTACTGGCAGGTGATGAAGTCATCGGCTACTTCGGTGGCACGATGGAGGATCAGCAGATTCTGTTTCCCCCGTTCACCTTCTATGATCAGGCTGGTCAGGAGGTGAATGTGGACATACAGAATATCTATGTCAACTCAGAGCCCGCCGTCATCAAGGAAATGCCCAGGCAGAGTGGCGAGGGTGCATACCTGATCATCGAGCTGGAGGAGTCTGCAGTAAAGAGCATTGCCTCCATTGTCCAGCGAACCACCATCTATAACGCTGAACATATGTCTGTGCCCGACGCACATTGCTATCCTATAAAATAGCTCCCTCTTCACAAAAGAGTATGAAGGCGGAACTTTCATATTTCTGCATACCAAATTCACGCACATTACCCGCTCTCGGTAATGTGCGCTTTTCGATTGTCAACGCACATCATTGTTTCTTTCTCATCCGCCAAAGATTACGGGGATTCCCAGTCATACTCCGGTACCACCCGAGCTCGGATGATGATTCATCATGCTTTTGACTCCGCTTCCATGACTGTCCTATTGCAAAAAGTTTGTATGCAAACATTCTGTGCTTATGGTATACTCTACACACGCACTATACTTTATGCGCGCACCTACTGCTTCATAGAAAGGAACCGTTATGATGCTTCATTCTTTAGACCGTGCACAGCTGGAAGCTGACTTTCGCAGAATGATCTTCCCGCTTTGCGCTGCCGCTGCACCCACCGGATTTGAAACAGAGGCTGAGGAAGCCGTTCGCACACTGCTCCCTGCCTCCGGCTTTGACCTGTCTACAGACCGTCTACACAATCTCATCGTACATCGTCCCGGACGCGGTCCAAAGGTTGCTGTGGTTGCACATCTGGATGAAATCGGGCTCATCATCCGGACCATTGACCATAAGGGATTTCTCTGGTTTGAAACCATCGCCGGCATCCGTCCGCAGCAGCTGTTTGGAAAACATGTCGTCATCCTCACGGAAACGGGGCATGTCGATGGCGTCGTCAATCATTCTCAGCCTGGTCGCCCGTCTCCCTGCTCTGAGATGCCGAAAAACTTCGAGTCCTTTTTCATCGATGTCGGTGCAAACAGCCGCGAAGAGGCACTGGCAATGGGCATCGAGGTAGGAAATCCTGTGGTTCTTGATTATCCCACACTCTTCCTCGGCAAGGATAAGCAGGTGGTTGCCGGCAAGGCCCTTGATGATCGTGCCTGCCTTGCCCAGCTTATCTCCCTTTGCCATCTGGTGGCAGAGGATACCGATATTCCTGATTTTTATGCCATCTTTTCCACACAGGAAGAGGTTGGCGGACGCGGTGCGATTGTGGCTGCGCAGAATATCAGGCCTGATATCGTCATCGCTCTTGATATGTCCCTGGCCACGGATTTCCCGGGCATAGCGGAGCGGCAGATGGTCAACGCTCAAAGAGCCGGCGTGTCCATCAAGGTCATGGACCGCTCCACCGGCGCTGCCTGCGGACTGATTGCAGATGCTGAAATCGTACGCAGCATGAAAGCAATTTGCCGCGAGCATCAGCTTCCTTATCAGATTGAGGCCTATGCAGCCGGAGCCACAGACGCCAGTGTGATGCAGACACGAGCCGGCGGCATCCGCTGCGGCGGTATCCAGATCCCCATGCGCTACGTCCATAGCTTTGAGACTGCATACATCCCGGATATCCTGGATGGCATTGAGCTGCTCTACTACTACGTCAAATCCCTTGCACAATAAAAGATGGGCAGGTCCGAACGGACCTGCCCTCATTTTATGGACTACTCGCCCTTCTTTTCTTCCTTTTTCTTCTCTTCGAATTCCTTGCGACGCTCAGCCATCTTCTCCTCAAGCGTCTCATCCTCAAGGAAGATCGTCTTCGTCACACGGTCATAGAACAGCTGTGCAGCCGGAATCATCAGCATCAGGCGGTTCTTATCTACAACGGCACCATGGACATCGGTCATGTAATTTGCCAGTTCCTCGGAGGTCATCGGACCATTCTCGCGGATGACCTGTTCAAAAACAGAGGCGGCATTGAATGCCTTGTGTCCCTTGCGGATGATCTTTGCACCACCAACGCGCTGCAGGGAGAAAAGATCCGGCCGCTGCTGCAGAAGGCTGGCATAGAACCAGTCACTCATCTTGAGCTTGTCAAGAGGATCACGGAAGCCATGCTTACGCAGAGAGTGGATGGAGAAGAACATGCCCGGCATTTCATACTTGGCTGCATGCTCAATATAATGATCAAAATCCTTTTTCGTGATGCCGATCTTCTCAAAGTAGGAAAGACGAACCAGATGGCCCGGCTCCACCTCGAAGATTTCAAAGTTCTGCTTATGCACCATATACAGCCGAGAGAAGAGATGCTGCACGGTAAGCTTCGGCGGGAAGCTTGAGGTGTAAATTTCCTCATGATCAAGCAGCAGATGCTCGATAAAGTCCGTGCTTGTCCTGTATTTTTCCGCCCGAACGGCATACCCCTGATAGGGATGGAATCCGATCTGACGAATGGTGACCGGAACGATGTCCTCCGGATCGGAGCCCGGATACTCCTTCACATAAATCTCGCGAAGCTTCTCTGTAATATAGAAGTCTTCCGTAAGCACCTGCTTCATGTGCTCTGCACGATCCTTCGGCAGCGGCTTTACGTTCATCTGATACTTGCCGCTGAAGAAATACTCGCGGATGCACTGCGTATAATTGGCAATAAACGTCGGTACGCTTACACCATAGCGTTCCTCATAGATCTTTGCCAGTTTCATATTCTCGATTTCCGGTGCATACTCCATAAGGAGAGAACGAACCTGTGCCTCACGATCCGGATTGCCAAAGCGAATGACCGGCATCCGTCCAAAGGAGACATGCGGATACTTCTCCGGGTCCAGCACCTTCTTAAGCAGGTTATGCAGTTCACAGAAATCGCGGATGTCGTACTGCTCCATCAGCTGCGGATGATTGACAAAGAAATACTGCGTGGAATACTCGACATCATTATACGAATTGAAATCCAGCTCTTCGAAAAGATCCGTATAATCCATGAGCTCTGTCGGATAATAGCGGAACTTCTTTCCGTAGGTCGTGATGGTGATCATGCTGTCATGCAGCTTATTTGCAATCGACTGATCGTCCAGAGAGAACTTCTGCGGATCCAGATTGTACTTCCTGCAGAAGGCTGCATGCTTTTTGATATAGTCGCTGACCGTCATGCACTCATGGCACTGCGTCCTGATAATATGGTTCTTGACCTCATTGCTCTGACGCTTGACCAGATAGTTGCCATCATGAATGTAATCGCGGTCCAGTGCCTTCTGTATCGCCAGGCGAATGCTGGTGGGCAGCTCGTCATCATCCAGTGCATCCTCAAGCGGTTTGGTTCCATGCTGATAGCACAGCGAAAGATAGATTCCCTCAATGACGCCAAAGGCAATCTGTGCCTGCGTATCATCAAAGTTGTACTTCCTGTATACCGGCGCCAGGTGATCCTCATAAAAGCGGCTTTCCATGAGGCAGTTGGATACAATCTGGCGAACCCGCTCACGGGTCAGTCCGACGGTCGATCCGACATCCTCAAGCGTTCCTCCGTTCAGACGGAGCTGGAGAATTTTGCGCTTCCGCTCATCCGGATACCGATCCACCCAGTCGCGCACATGCTCATACATAAGGAGATATTCATCATCCCGTTTAAAGATGAGATTTTCATCCAGCATTTCCTGGATGATCGACTCAATAAACGGCATATCCCTCAGCAATTCCGGGAACATCTCCACAATCTGCCGTTTGGTCGCGCTCTGGCCTTTTTGACGCAGTCCGCTTTCGACAACCTTCTTGATGGCAGTCTTTACGATTTTGTTGTCAATAAAGGCGCTCATCAGGGCTTCGTTCAGTCTGCGTTTATTCTCAACCAGGCTGTTCTCCTCATCGATATTCGGCAGGGAGAGAATGCGCGCCGTAATCATTTCTCCGCACTCAGCACGCATTTCGATGCCAAGGGCCCGAAGGGCCCGTTCAATTTTCACTGCCGTCCTGCGGCGCCGTGCACAGCCGTCTCCGTTATTATAAAGAACAATCTCTGCCTGTTTCGGATCCTCCGCCTCATCCTCTGCATTGGCATAGGTCATTGCCCATTCAATGGCCTTGTCCTTTCCCTCTGCATATGCGTCTATGAACTCCTGGCGCGGAACCAGAACCTGGCGGATATTCCCCTCCACATCCACGATATTCATCCGAACAATATCGGCTTTTTCAGCCTCATCAAAGGTTGTGATATAGACGAGATTTGCCCTCTGGGCCAGCATCGTACAAATGGCGTGTGCCGTTTTCGGTCCAATATTGCGGACACTGTCAAGATGTTCCGGGGTAATGTCCATATAATCAAGAAGAGACCCCGTCAGATTCCGCCTGATCCGCGCATACGTTCTTGGTGGAACATCTTCTTTCTGAATGCTGAGCTCGCCCGTTTCCTCAAGCAGCTGTCTGCTGAGTCCGTAGATCTTCCATTTCCGATCCCCGCTGAAGGTCTTTTCCATGGTTCGCGGCTCCACGACCTTCATTCTTCCGACGATATCCAGAATATCGTTCGATACGGTTTTGCCTACTCCCTGCCAGGCAAGAACCTCACTGGGATCCGACACAGCCAGAAGCATTTCTCCTACGGTCCAGATCCCGTTTTTATGGAGCGCATTCTTTGCCCGGCCGCACAAGTTGAGTTCCGTGATCGGCATATCCTTGTAAACAATGATCTCACCGTCGTTCAGGGTATCATTTTCATTCTTATAGGAATAATCTGTATCCTGTTTCATTTTTCACTATCCTTTCCCCGCTTCGTTCTGTTACTGGCAACACAATCAACAATGCACATTCTCTTCTTTCGCTTTGATGAGTCTTTTCTTTCAGGCGAGAAAACGAATGTGCATTTAATATTAACAGGTACAAGACTCCCCTTTATCTTCTCACAAGAGGAGAACTCACTCTTTTTAAATTATATACATTTTTTACAGCAATTGCAACGGCAAAGTGATCATAAAAATCAAACTTTTTTAAAAAGTTTTTCCTTGACAGACCTCTCAACACATGGTTACCGCGAAAAATAACGAATAAAAAGCGTCTGCATCCATTTCTCCCTTCCAGTGCCTATCCGCGCGCATTCCGTTTCTGCAATTTCCCCGCCTCTTTATGCCCTCCGTTTTCCGAAATATGCGCCTTGAACTTGCGATCATCTGACCCCGTCCCATCCATCATGCACGCATCATCGCTTTGGATACTGCCAAAAACACAGACCCCGAAGGAATGTTTTCACTATTTTTATCTTCTGCTTTATTGTTTTCTTCTTCCAATCATGCTAAACTATAAAAAACTCAAATTGTGTGGTCAGGAGTTATCTCCAATGAATAAATGTCTTCCATTTCTTCTCTGCCTTCTCCTCTGCCTGCCGATGATCTCCTCAGCAGAGCAGCTTCTCACCGAAGGCTGGTGGTCTGCAGATCTTGAATCTCTGTATCGGGCAAGAAACGATCTCGACATCATGATCAGCTTCTATGAATCCGGTGGAACCCTCAGTCCTGATGGGAATCCATATCAGATGCTTCCTCTCAGTGCGCCCACCGCCACTCCGGAACCGATCATCACTGCCTCGCCGGAACCGGTAATCTCAGCTACACTGGAACCAGTAATCACAGCTACACCGGAACCAGCCATCACGGCCACGCCACAGCCTGTGATTACGGCAACGCCAGACCCGTTCGCCGCGAATACGCCGTTGCCAGTGATTACAGCTACGCCAGAGCCGGAAGGCTCCGCAGCCCCTGTGATCAGCACGCCAACACCGGATGGACAGGCACCTGACATATTGTCTGTGACACCAACCCCGGAGCCTGGTACGCCGACACCAGCACCAACCGCTGTTTCGACTCCGACACCTACGCCCGAGCCAACCGCAGAGCCAACGCCTACTCCCACACCTACGCCCGAGCCAACCGCAACCCCCGAACCGACACCGGAAGCCTTGCCCAAAAATGCGGTTCTGGTCGACAACAGTACCGTTAAGATCTCTCTGACCGGATCCCAGTCCGAAAAACTGAACCATATGATTCTGGATGTTCTGATTGAAAATAAGACCAATAAAGAGCTCAAGATTTCAAAGGTCGACGGAACAATTAACGGTGCCAAGGACAATACGAGCGTGATCACGGCACCCGCCGGCACCAACAGTTCAGGAAACCTTTGGTTCAGCCTCAGTGCTGCCGGTATTTCCAGTATCTCGGATGTTGAAAACGTAACCTTCTATCTTGAAGTCTTTGACTCTTCCAATAAGTCACTGTTCAAGGAAGGTCCCCTCAGTGTCAATGTTCATTAAGAAACAGGCCGTATCGGCCTGTTTCTTTTT